>JAYTIB010000379.1:0-4988 GCA_043732205.1 Schlesneria sp.
TTCCTGGGCGATTCGGAAGAGGGCTCGATGGAAAGCGGCGGCTTCGCCTACGCGCACTTCTGCGATCGCCCCGAGATGTACGAGTGGCTCAAGCAACACCGCCTGACCGTCCGCTGCGCTCCGTTGGACGAACCCAAGTCCCCCGGCAAATGCGTCTTCACCGGTGCCGACACCGACACCATCGGCGTGTTCGCGAAGTCGTATTAGCGGCGAGAAAGGGCGGGACAGGTTCGTAAGGCGAGCGGCCGATGAAAGGCTGTCCAAATACAAGCACGCAGCGCAAGCGAGTGAGTGAGTTTTCAGACACACTCGCTTGCGCTGCGTGCTTGTACTCCGATTCCTGCCGCTCGCCCAACCTGTTGATCACATGCGGTCGCAAGCCGTGAACAGAGTACGCGCCGTGTGCGTCTGATGCACCCACGATGATCCCCTGGCGCAGCGCGCCGCCACCCATCAGGACGCTAAAGGTGTGCCCCCAATGGTCGCGGCTGGCGGCGGCGTTCATGCGCGGGGTGCGACCAAACTCGCCCATCGCGACGATCATCGTCCGGACCAAGGGGTCCGGACGACGTTGTTGACATCCGCGTTTGAGATCCGCGTCCTCGGAACAGGGGGACTCACGTCGCCCCGTTCCGAGCCGCGTGTGGCAGAGTCACTTGTCTTCGACTCGTGCCGGGATTCGCATCGAGTAGAACGAACGCCAGACGAAGACCAGCGCGATGGCCAACATCACGACGCCGATGAATGGCGTGTAGTTGGTCGTCTTGGCGGCATCCGCGGCGTGTTTGAACTCCAGCGCGATCTCCACCGCCAGCAAGCCGAACAGCGTCGAGAACTTGATGATCGGGTTGAGCGCGACCGAGGTCGTGTCCTTGAACGGATCGCCGACGGTGTCGCCGACGACGGTCGCCTCGTGCAGCGGCGTCCCCTTTTCCCTCAGATCGACTTCCACGTACTTCTTGGCGTTGTCCCACGATCCACCGGCGTTGGCCATGAAGATCGCCTGGAACAGACCGAAGACCGCAATCGAGATCAGGTACGCCACGAAGAAGTTCGGGTCGAAGAACGCGAACGCCAGCGTGATCGTCATCAGGGCGATGAAGATGTTCCACATCCCCTTTTGAGCGTACTCGGTGCAGATGCGGACGACGGTGATCGAGTCTTCGAGGTCGGCCTCTTTCTTGGTCAGGTCCATATTCTTCTTGATATATTCGACCGCTCGGTAAGCTCCGGTGGTCACCGCCTGCATCGACGCGCCGGAGAACCAGTAAATCACCGCACCGCCACAGATGAAGCCCAACAGCACGGGTGCGTCGGTCAGACTCAGGTGCAGCAGACCGGCTTTCTCCAGCAGCAGGATGATCGAGAAGATCATCGTGGTCGCACCGACCACGGCCGTGCCGATCAACACCGGCTTGGCCGTCGCCTTGAACGTGTTGCCCGCCGAATCGTTCGCCTCCAAGAAGTGTTTGCCGAGTTCAAAGTTCGGCTCGAAGCCGAAGTCACGCAGAATCTCGGCCTTGATGCCGGGGATCTGTTCGGTTTGGGCCAACTCGAAGACAGATTGGGCGTTGTCCGTCACCGGACCGTAGCTGTCGACGGCGATGGTGACCGGTCCCATGCACAGGAAGCCGAACGCGACCAGGCCGAAGGCGAACACCGAGGCATGGGCGGGATCACCCATAACCGCGCCCAGCCCCAGCATGCTGACGAAGTACGCACCGGTCATGAGGCCCGCCATCAGCATCCCGGTCCAAAACGCGCTGAAGTTGCCGGCGACCAGACCGGAGAGAATCGTCAGTGAGGCTCCGCCTTCGCGGGACGCGATCACGATTTCATGGACGTGCTTGGAATGCGAACTCGTGAAGACCTTGGTGAATTCCGGAACCAGCACGGCGGCCAGCGTTCCGAAACTGATGATGCTGGCCAACTGCCACCACAATCCGTCCAGAACCTCGCCGTCCACTTTCAGGTCACGGATCAGCAGCCAGCTCATGCCGAACGACGTCGTGATGCACAGGATCGAAGCGATCCAAATCAAGCGGGTCAATGGCTGCTCAAAATCGATTTCTTTGAGACCCTTGTACTGCTTCTCGGAGATCGCCTGGTTGATGAAGTACGACGCCCCGGACATGAAGTCCATCAGGAACCGCATCGCGAAAATCCAGACGATCAGCTTGGCCTGAATCTCGATGCTCGGCACGGCCAGCGTGATGAACGAGATGAGCGCGACGCCGGTCACGCCGTAGGTTTCAAAGCCGTCGGCCGTCGGGCCGACCGAGTCGCCCGCGTTGTCGCCGGTGCAGTCGGCGATCACGCCGGGGTTGCGCGGATCATCTTCCTTCACGTTGAAGACGATCTTCATCAGGTCCGATCCGATATCGGCGATCTTCGTGAAGATGCCGCCCGCGATTCGCAGAGCCGACGCGCCCAGCGATTCGCCAATCGCGAAGCCGAGGAAGCAGATGCCGACCACCTGACGCGGCACGAACAAGAGGATGATGACCATCATCACCAGTTCGAGCGAAATCAAGAACAGCCCGATCGACATCCCCGCGCGGAGCGGAATGTTGACCACGTCCCACGGCACACCGCGCAGGGCCGCGAAAGCGGTGCGGCAGTTGGCGTACGTGTTGACCCGGATGCCGTAGTACGCGACGCAGTACGAGCCGCCCATTCCCACGACGGCAAAGAACAGCACCATCATCACCTTGGCCATCGGCGCGATCGGTTCCGGTGCGGCGATCTCGGTGATCCTGACGCCATTCGCCGTCCATTGCTCGGGAGTCACGGCCCCCTTGAGCTTCGCGAGAAAGGCATCCTTGTTCGCGGCCTTCTGCCCCTTCAGCGGTACGAGTTCTTTGACGACCTCGGCCGGCACCTTCCCCAAGCGCAGCTCTTGAATCGTGCGGTCGGTCAGTTCCATTTCGCTGGTGTGGCCGAAGCCCATCAAGTAATAGGTGATCGCCGCCGCGATGAGCACGAACAGCATCAGCAGGAACTTGCCCTGCTGGATGAGGTACGTCTTGCACGTTTGAAAGATGATCTCGGAAACGTTGAGCATCGAGACATGCGCGGGCTGCTTATAAATCTCGCCCCGCAGATACAAGCTGATGCCCAGCGTGAAGCAGATGACGAACGACCCGTAGAAGAGCAGGTTCCACGCGCTGATGCCGCCCAGAGTGTCGAAGGTTCCCGCGGTTAAGTCCGGGATCGCCAGATCCGCTTCGCTGGCAAACGCCACCGGGGATGCTGATGACAGCAGAATCAGCGACAGGACCAGCGGGACTGACACTTTGGCCATCACACGCTTGAGACTGTCAATGGCCGACTTGGCCAGGAACGCAACGCCACTTCGCAGCATGCTACCCCCCTCCGTGAAGGATGATGTTTCGGAAATCCACCCAAGGCCGGAACGGAACGAAACGAACGCTCCACACCTGTTTCGAAACCACGCCCGCCCGCCCGTCTTCCAGGCCGCGAACGAGTCGGGATTCTAAAGAGCGAGTAAGCCTTCGGCAATGCAACGGAATCGAATGATTTGTCTTTGCTGGTCGGGTTCACTCCTGACTCGTTCTGATCGTGGCAGCGGCGATGCAGTCGATCTGATCTCCCGCTTGCGATCATCCGTCGCAACACAAACAACCGTCCCCGGTGACCGATGAATGCAATCACCCTTCCGGCCCCGGCCGACGGATTCAGAGACGACTTGGTGAACCACTGGATGCCGGCTTGTAGAAGTCGCGGCACGACTCGTTCAGTTGGAAGTCGGAGGTGATTCCCAGAGTCGATTCGGTTTCGCCGAGGACGAGGATTCCGTCGGGAGTCATGCATTGCCGCAGCCGCTGGAACAGTTCGGTTTTTGCCGACAGTTCAAAGTAGATCAGCACGTTGCGCAGGAAGACGATGTCCAGCGGCGGCACGAGATGCAGGAACGAGTGCAGCAGGTTGTGACGGCGGAACTCGACGCGGCGGCGCAGCGTGTCGGCAATCTGCCAGTGATCGCCGACCTTGGTGAAATACTTCGGCACCAATTGAATCGGCAGGCCGCGCTGGATTTCGAATTGGTTGTAGATGCCGCGGCGGGCCTGATCGAGCGCGCGTTCCGAAACGTCGGTCGCGACGATTTCAATGTTCCAGTCCAGAAGCTGCGGACACTGTTCCAGCAGCGTGATGAGGATCGAATACGGTTCCTGGCCGGTGGCGCAGGCACCGCTCCAGATGCGCAGCCGCCGTTGCGGCGACCGCGCGCGTTGCAGCGCGGGGATCACGACCCTGGCCAGGTTGTCGAACAGCCGTTGGCCGCCGCGAAAAAAGCTGGTCTCGTTGATCGTCATCCCCTCGGCCACCGCTTCGATCAGGCGGCGATCCTTGGACTGGCGGACCCGGCGGATCAACTGGCCGACATCGGGGCAATCAAACATCGCCGCGATCGGAACGAGCCGGTTGGCGACGAGGTAGTGCCGGTCCTTTCCCAGGTCGAAGCCGATCTCATTCCTCAGCAGCGTCTGCACAAACTCGTAGTCCGTCGCGGAGATACCCGAGTCGGAATGCGCGTTGGATGGCTGCGGGGCGGGCGGCTGTTCAGTCATGCGAGCAGCCCCACAGTGCGCAGTTTTTCAATCAGGATGTCTTCGGTGAACGGCTTCATCACATACTCGTCCGCGCCGGCCGCCAACGCGGCCTCAATGTGCTGCATCTCGACCTGTGTCGTACACATCACGACGATGCACCCGCGAAACGCCGGGTCCGCGCGCAGGGCCCGCAGGCAGGTGAGGCCGTCCATTTCAGGCATGTTGATGTCGAGAATGATGCCATCGGGGACGCCGTGTTCGCGGCAATGGCTCAAACACTGCACGCCGTCGGCGGCTTCCTCGACGATGAATCCGTGGGACTCCAGCATCTGCCGGATCACGAGGCGGATGACCCGTGCATCATCGACGACCAGGATGCGTTTCATAGTCGTCCCTCCAGCGCGCGGCGAATGA
>JAYTIB010000380.1:0-4967 GCA_043732205.1 Schlesneria sp.
CGGGGCCGATTACGAGATGTCGAACGAAGGGAACATGGGGGCGAGCAATCTCTGGAACGTGCTCGATCAAGCCAACAAGAAGCAGGTGCTGGAGTGCGAATGCAAGGACAAGGACGCTCTGACCGTGCAGACGACAGCCGGCAAGTTGGCCGCTCCGTTCCCGCGATTGGAGTGGGCGTTGGACCTCAGCGACAAGCCGTTTCCCGGCCGAGTCAGCTTCAAGGGTCAGTGGGCCGACACGCCGCTGAGCAATCTCGGCGGTTGGTTCTGGGAGAGCGGTTTTGACAAAGACCCGATCAACGACATCGAACGGATTCGCGACCTCAACATGCGGGCGATGTACGGAGCGTGGGATGCCCTTAAGAACGTGGACGCTCAATACCCGAATCATCGACTGGGTTGGAGCGCGTTCATCGCGGGCAAGCGCGAGTCGCGGCGGTTGCTCGGCGATCTGGTGCTGCGGGCTGATGACTTCCGCACCGGCAAGACGTTCCCCGATCCCGCCTTTCCCAACACCTGGCACATCGACATTCATGTGCCGCACCCCAGCTTCGACAAGGGTCTGAAGGGGGAGGAGTTCATCTCGATCGCCACCGACGGCAAGAACTATCGCTACAAGGGACCGTACTGGGCTCCATACCGCTGCCTCTACAGCCGCAACATCGGCAACCTGTTCATGGCCGGGCGGGACATCAGCGTCGAACGTGAAGCGATCGGCCCGATCCGCGTGATGCGAACCTGCGGCATGATGGGCGAGATCGTCGGCAAGGCCGCATGGATCTGCGTCCGTCACGAGACCACGCCGCGCGGCGTCTACGAATATCATCTCAGCCTGCTGCAAGAGTTGATGACGCAGCCGGGCGCGATGCGCCGCGGGTCGCTCGCCGGGCCGCTCGCGCTCCCCGCCGGAGTCACCGTGGCCGAGCGACCGCTACCGGGCTTGGACCCCGCCAAGCTGGAAGGGATCGTCATCGATGACGAAGCCGCCGAACTGACCGGCGACTGGCACGATCAAGGAAGCCTCACGGGCTTTGTCGCGGAGGGCTACCGCTATTCCAGCGACCCAAAAGCAACCGCCCGCTTCCCGTTCTCGGTGACTCGCGCCGGTGACTACGAAGTCCGCATCATCTGGGGCGCACACCCCAACCGCGCGAAGTCGCTGTCGCTCACCGTGCAGAGCGCCGACGGTGAGAAGACCGTGAAGCTCGATCAAACCCAGGAGCCCCAGGGCCCGAACGGCTTCCAGTCGATCGGCAAGTACCGCTTCGACGAGACCAAAAACTTCGCCGTCGTCTTCAAAGTGGCGGGCGCCCAAGGCAACGTCCACATCGACGCCGTGCAACTGGTGCCGGCCAAGTGATCGCGGCCGAGTTGCTCCGCAACTCGACGTGGAGTCACACAACAACCGGGCGCGCCCCGGCTTGGCTCACAGGCCGGCCCAGACATCGCTTGGAACATCTGGGTGACGAAGGCCCAAGCGGCTGATTCCCGGCAGGGCGTCGGATCTCTGGCCGCTTGTCACGCAGCGACCCGGACACTCAAAGTCGCAGCCGGACCACTCCACGCAGGAATTCGGGGCCGAGACGCCGTCCGTCGCGGAGCGACCTTCGGTGCGCCGCGGCGGACTCTGCGACCAAGGCCAAGAACCAAAAGTCGCCTGAGAGGTCGGGTGTGCGAATTTCAGAAATGGCCGTGGTGAGCTTCGGAAATCGTCTCATCACGGCTGGCGTTGTGCGTTCTGCGTCAGCGTTGTGAACAGCAATGTTGGCCAGTCCGGGGTGTCGAAGGAGTAGTAACCGTCGTGGACAAGTTGTTTGTCGGCGACATGCCCAACCTCGACACCGCTTGACGTGAGTTCGACGATGGAATTCTGTCAAACCGCTTCGTGCCAGTTCGGGACCGCGATCTTGAAGCGACTCAACACGCGTTGCGCGATGCGAACCGTCATGGTCTGTGGTGCCGGAGAATTGCTGACGATCAGAATGCCGGGATGGGATTCGGGAATGAACTGCGAGTGTTCCACCGGGAGTGCTCGGTCAAACGTCACCAGCGGGTGGGAACCGGTCATCAAGGTGGCCAACAGGTCCGGATCGGCAGCGTTTCGGAGCGCAGACGGCAATCTCAAAGTGCGACACAAGCCTTCGGCAGCACAGTCGTGAGCGAAGCGTTTGCTGTCGAGACATTGGTCCAACTGAAACGTGGTCATGTCGAAACCGTTCGATCCAGGCAGACGGCCAAGCCGCACACGAAGCGCTTCACCAGGGCGGCATCCAAATCAAAATCTTCGGCCACCTCGACCGTACTACGGCCCTCGCCAAGTTCGGCGAGGAGTTGTGCGACGGACATCCGCGTCCCCTTCAGCACGGGAACGCCGCAGCGCTTGCCGGGATCAAACTCCACACACTCACGCAGCTCGCGCGCGGCGTGCTCCGTTCGCTCCGCCAGCCATTGTTCAGGACGTGAAGATAAGACTGCTGATCCGGGAGCGGGACTCATGGTCAACCTCATTCGTTCGATGCCTTGGTCATTCATTTCGCAGGCATGATACCGGGCTGAGTCTGCCTGTTCCAACTCGCATTTTGGCGGCCGATGTCGTGAGGGTGCAGTCGTCAATTGGTGGTCAGCCTCCAGTCCCCTCTCCCCCGTCTTCGGGGGAGAGGGCTAGGGTGAGGGGGCCGAGCGCTCGAGAGACATTTGGTATGGGGAACGAAATCGAACTGGATCGCTTCCAATGGTTCCAGCCGCGAGCAGAAGCCCCCCTCACCCTAACCCTCTCCCCCCCCAAAGTCGGGCGGGAGAGGGGACCAGAAAGATGACCACCAATGAACGACTGCACCCATGGCGTGACGCTGGTTCCATCGTCGCTCCGCGACGAGATCGTTTGGCGTGATGGCCGACCCCGCGTTCCCCACGATCTCGCTCCGCGAGAGGAAGCGTGAGGCGGAAGACACCCCGTTGAAATCTCACTCGGCCGGAGCGGAGCCGCGTGACGCGATCTCGCTCCCTGTCGCGGATCGGCACGGCGACGTGGCTTGGCTCACAGGCTGGTCCAGACGTCGCTTGAGACGTCTGGTGACGAAGGCACCAGAGGCGGATTCCGAGCGGGGCGTCGGAACTCTGGCCTCTTGTCCCGCTGCGACCCGACCGCTCAAAGCCGCGTCCGGGCCATCCTGCCCTCGGTTCGCAATTGACATCGGATTTCATTTGACCGTTCCAGAGTTGCTCGATAACATCCGACATCATCTCGGAGTGGCGAACATGCCTTGGTTTGATTTCTTTTGGACCGGCGACCCCGACGAGAACCTCGCCCACGTCGCCGAGCATGGTCTTACGCCGGAAGACGTCGAACAGGTGGTCATGAATCCGGCCGAAAAGCTGACGAGCAACTCCAGCGGACGGCCCGCCGTCAAAGGCTATACCCCCGACGGCCGCTACATCTTCGGCGTGTATGAGATGCTCGACGACATCACCGTGTACGTGGTCTCCGCCTACGAAATCTGAGGACTGAACATGCCCGCGCCAAAATTCTCCGCTCAACAAGTTCAACGCGTCGAAGCCGTCAACACGCCCGATGGCCAGACGCACCGCCGCGTCTTCGTCAAGCTCACTCCCGAGCAGAAGGAATACTTCCGCCGCGCCCGCGCGGAAGAAGCAGCGGCCGGTCCGCCCAAGAAACTCCCCGCTCGGCCACGTCTGGAAATGGTCGTCGCGCCAGAAGAAACTCTCCTTCTCGACGCTGTTGACCAGTACGCCGCCAAACACAACCTGCCCAACCGAGGAGCCGTTCTCCGCGTGGCCCTCGCGAAACTCCTCAAGGTCAAACTCGCGATCCCGCATCACGGCTGGCAGCCCGGCCGCGCCCGCAAACCCACCAAACGGCGAAAGCCCGCATCTCAAAAACCCAACTGAGCGATCCATCCCTCACAAAGCTGAGTTGAGCGAACGACTCCGATGTTGTGTCCGCCCACGGTTGTGGCAGGTCTTCCGGGAAGGGAACTACTGGATGCCCCGGTCATGGCACCCGCATCCGGCGAGCGGAAGCGCGAGGCGGACGCCACCCCGTTGAAATCACGCTCGGCCGGAACAGTGCCCCGTGACGCGATCTCGCTCCCTGTCGCGGAGCGACAGGGCGACCTGGCTTGGCTCACAGGCTGGTCCAGACGCCGCTTGCGACGTCTGGGTGACGAAGGCACCAGAGGCTGATTCCCAGCGGGGCGACTGAACTCTGGCCTCTTGTCGCGCTGCGACTCGGACGCTCAAAGCCGCGTCCGGTCCATCCTGCCGACTCGTGGAGGGAACTGCGGGGTGCCACAGTCAGGGCGTCTTCAACAGGACCGTGCTCTGCGGTGAGCGAATGTCGGAGGCCAGGGTCACACCGTCTGCGGGATGGCCGTGCTGGTGGCTGTGATGGCTCCGTCAACAATCCACGTCTCTTCTGCATTCGCACGGCCACGTCGAGGACACTATGATCGTGGCACCGCCACCGCGCGTCACGTTTGCCGTATGATTGGTCAACCCGTTGTGGAATTCGCAGTCCAGGAGGCAAAAGCAATGGCCGGACGTGGAAGAAAGTTTGGATTCTCATGGTCGTGGAAGCGAGCCATTGGTCTCTCGGCTGCCAAGGGACGGCTATCTCGCAAGCTGGGTATTCCGTTGACACGCTCGGGAAGGCAACGCAAGCTCGGACAAATGATGGGTTGCTGTATACCGTTTGCGTTCTTGTTGGGTACTGCCATCACGGTTCTCGGTTGGCTGTTCGCATAGCCGAGTTTTCGAAGACCGTACGGCGATGGAGGCCTGTTTCGTCAAGTTGTCCGGCAACTGGTCATCGAAACACGGTCACATCGACTTCCGCCTGAGCAAGGGCGCGAGGGGCGGATTTTGAAATTGTCGGTATTTTGAGTGTTTGGAAACTGGTGTAGTTGAAAACCCGTGAATCGCTGAAAAGAGGAGTTGAAACACCTTCT
>JAYTIB010000381.1:0-12733 GCA_043732205.1 Schlesneria sp.
CGCTCGCATGACAATTTCCGGGTCGGGGTGACTGCCGCACTGACCGGACTGGTGATGCACATTCTGCTATTGGGCTGGTGATGCTGGTACGTGTGCGCCGAAACCGGACGGAACCGATGCCTTTGCCCGTCGTTCACAGTGGCGTGAACCTGCTGGAGGCGTGCCGTCTGGCCAAGCGGTTCGGCGCGCATCAGGCGGTCGTCGATGTCAGCTTCACGTTGCAACCGGGTGAGATTCTCGGCCTGCTCGGCCCGAACGGCGCGGGCAAGAGCACCACGATGCTGATGATCGCGGGCCTGCTGAAATCCGACTCCGGCGAAGTCCTGATCAACGGCAAGCCCCACGACGGACGCGACCCGCAACTGAAGCGGCTGTTGGGATTGGTCCCGCAGGATCTGGCAATCTATCCGGACCTGAGCGCCGTCGAGAACCTGCAGTTCTTCGCGCGTCTGTATGGACTGAGCTGCTACGAAATGAAGTCCCGCTGTGATGAAGTCTTGGAGCGGATCGGTCTGACGGAGAGTGCCCACCGCCCCTCCGGCACCTACTCGGGCGGGATGAAACGCCGCCTCAACTTCGGCATCGCGCTGATGCACCAGCCGTCGATCCTGATCCTGGACGAACCGACTGTCGGCGTCGATCCGCAGTCGCGTTCGCACCTGTTGGACTGCGTCCGCGACCAGGCGCGGTCCGGCGTCGGCGTGATCTATGCCAGCCACTATATGGAAGAAGTACAGACCCTCTGCGAACGGGTCGCCATCGTCGATCACGGCAAGGTTCTGGCGTGCGACAGCATCCCGCAGTTGCTCGAAGGTCTTGCCACCGATCTGCTGATCCACGTCGACGGGGAGGGAGATGTCCACGGACGCCTGGCCGGTCTGGCGCAGGTCGAAAGGGGTGGCGAGGGAACTCACATCGTCGTGGTGTCGGGTGCCTGCGGCGACATGGGTGAACGGATGCGATCGGTCCTCCATCACCTGATGGCCGCGCGGATCCGGGTCGTGCGCATTGAGACTCCACAAACCAATTTGGAACGGCTGTTCCTGAAACTGACCGGCTATGGACTGCGGGACTGAGCAGCATGGATGTGTACTGATGACTCGGGTGGCGTCAGCTCAACGGCACTCACATTGATCAAGTAACCCGAAGCGTAAGCGAGGGAAACAAGAAGAAACGCCTCTAACGCTCGCCCTCGCGTAAGCCTCTTAAAGTTGCATTGTTTTGGATTTACGCCCCAACGGGGCAGCCCTATGTTAGCCCAGGGCAAGCGACCAACGGGAGCGCCGCCCTGGGTAACAATCGTCACAGATTGTGGAGCCCTGAAGGGGCGGCGCTATGTCCATCGAATGAATAGTGCCGCCCCTTCAGGGCTTGGTATTCACGACAATCCGCCAACCCAGGGCGTTGCCTTGGGCTGGCATAACACCGCCCCTTCGGGGCTGAAATCCCAACGGGCAACTTCAAAACGTTCGCCGCGAGTTAGTAACGCAAGTGCCATTGGGCGCTCACAAGACTGTCGACAACGAGAGTGCCGGTGGGCGTCACCTCCGGAAGACACCAAAGAACTGCGAGTCGATCATGGCTGCCTGGCAGATCACCCGGAAAGACCTGTTGCTGCTGCTCAAGGACAAGCGCGCGGTCGTGGTGCTGCTCGTCCTGCCGTTGTTGTTCATCTCGATTGTCGGCATGTCCACCGGACAGTTCCTGACGCGCGATGACGAGAGCCAGCGGTTCCGCATCCTGGTCGTCGATCGGAACGACAGCGAGTTGTCACATCAACTGGTGCAGACGCTGCAACGTCACCGTGAAATGTCCGTGACCGTCGTCGCGTCAGCCGCCGATGCCAGCGCCACGCTGCAGCGCGGCGACGCCTCAATGCTGATCACCATCGGAGCGGAATTTGAAAACCGCGCCGGCGAATTGCGGATTTCGGAAGTGTTCAACTCCGACACCGGGCCGCTCGCGGGGGGGCCGGAAGCACTCGATCTGAAACTCGAAACCCGTCCCGCCGCCATCGGAATCGGCCGGCTGCTGGAAGGGGTGATCTTCTCGCAGGTGGTCAAGGTCGTCGCCCCGGTGGCCGCGCGCAAGAACCCGCTCACGCGCACTTGGGTGAGGGATTCGGCGTCTGAGTCCGCCGGCGAAGTCCAACCGCGGATGACGTCGTCGGTCGAGAAGCACATCCGCGCCGGCACCGCCGTCTATTCGTGGGTCGTTCCCGGCTTCACCGTGATGTTCGCCTTCTTCGTCATCAGCGTCATGGCGCGATCGTTCATCACCGAGCGGGACAACGGGACGCTCCGGCGACTGCTGCTGGCACCGATCAGCCGCGTCTCCGTGCTGGCGGGCAAGACCATCCCGTTCTACCTGACGTCGGTCATTCAGTGCCTGCTGCTGTTCCTGTGCGGACGCCTGCTGTTCGGCATGTCGTGGGGACCGGCACCGATCTACCTGATCCCCGTGATCCTGTGTACGTCGCTGGCGGCGACGTCACTGGGCCTGTTGCTGGCGACCGCCGTGAACACGGAACAACAAGTCTCGTCCTACGGCACGACGCTGATCTTGGTGCTCAGCAGTTTGAGCGGCTGCTTCTTCCCGCGGGACATGTTCCCGCAGACGATGAAGAAAATCAGCCTGTGTACGCCGCACGGCTGGGCGCTGAAGGCGTTCGACGCGGTGCTCAGCCAGACAACGGTCGACCTGATGACGGTCGCCACCTGCTGCGGCATGCTGATCCTGTTCGCTGCGACGTTCTTCGCCGCCGGAACATGGCGGTTCCGCGCAGCGAATTAGCCGCCAAGGATCGACGCACCAATAGCTCTCGTAGCACGGACGCCTCGTCCGTGCGGCCCAATTCGGCAGAAGGTCGTCACGCCTTGCCGCACGGACGAGGCGTCCATGCTACGTTCGGTTCCAGCCAGATCACGACAGTTGGCGGCTGTGCATTTTCTACTTCCGACAGTTGTACGGTGTGTCGCGACACGGGCGGTACCTCCCTGCCACTGGCCCGGCGTCACGCCTTCTCATTCGCGCTCCTTTTGATTCGCGCGGACCAAATCGATTTCCGCGCGAACCAAAAGGAGCGCGAATGGGGAGGGCTGTCGAACGGGAGCAAACCGACAACGGTCGCTTCGCGGCGGGCAACTCTCTGACGTTATTGCCGCACAGCCCTACTCATGTACCGCCGTCATGCCAAGGCATCGCGCGTCCGTTTCACCAACTTGTTTTCAGCGTCGCCCGAGCCGCGCAGGTTGAAGACGCTCGATGCCAGGAACCGCGCCCGCCATTCGGGTGAGACATGCAGGTAATCTTCCAAGACCGCGGCGCTGAACTTGTAGTCGTGCGCGTTGGTGCCCTTCAGGAAGATCAGCAGCCGCGCGGCGTCGATGAACTCCTTCGGTTCCGGATGGTCCTTCACATAGGACAGGATCTTGCCGGCCGCCGCTGACCGGTTGCGGGAAATGTCGGCGAGGATCTCGCCCAGCGACTCGGCACCCGTCGACTGCAACGGGGCGGCTTCCAATCGGTCGAGCCGCGCGTCACCCACCTTGCCGCGGCTCGCCATCGCGCCGCGGAAGAGGGGCAGGAAGGCCACGTTTTGAAGGAACAGCATCCGGCGCGTGTCGTCACTCTTGGTCGCCTGAAACGCGTAACGGAGCGCATTCGATGACGTCATGGCATGCAGCGCGACGATCCCCGGCTGCCGCATCAGCAGCTCTCCCGACCCGACAAACAGCGCGTCCCAAATCGACTGCGGTGAAACTCCCCGGTTGACGATGTCGACCGCCTTCGCACACGCGTCGCGGTCCGATCCCTCGCGCAGGACCGCCAGAAACTCGGTGGTCGCGGCCGAATCGATCCGGCCTTCAGTCCAATCGGCGCGCAGCTTGATTGCCAGCTCGCGGTTCTGCTTCCAGGGCTGATCGGCGGGGGCGTCCCCTTTGAACGGATTGCCTCCCTCATGGTGTTGCAGGGCATACGCCAGAGACCGCAGGATCGGTTCAGCGTGCTGCCAGCCAATCGCTTCCAGCGTCCGGCGGCTGTTGGCGACGAAGATCGCCTTGTGCCCGATGTCCCGGAAGTCGCGCGCTCCAAAGCGGTAGAACAACTCGAACACGTCGTCCATGTTCGACGTGCGGGCCAGTCCCGCCACGGCGACGTCCGCCGCGCCTTCATCCCACGAGTCCATCGCATTGATGAATGCCTGGCGGGCTTTGTCGGCGGCGGGGACCGAGGAGTCCTTCACCGGGGCCATCGTCCAGTTCCCCTCGCGCACATCCGCCGCCTGTGCGGACTTGAACTCATCCAACGCCCAGAAGATCGGCAGCCAGCGGTGTTCGTCGGGAGACGAGAGGCTGGCCAAATGGGCCGAATTGACGACGAGGACCGCGTGGAACTTGAACCCCACCGACGGCCGGGGCTGCACGTTTCGAACCCCCGCCAACAACAGCGCGGTCAGCACTTCGCGGTACGACAGGCCCCCCTTGATGCGCTGGGCGACCTTTTCAAGCAGTTGCTCGCGCGGCGTCTCTTCGAGCAATCGCACGACGGGTTCAATCCCTGGGTCGAACCGCACGACATTCGGATCGAGTTGCGACTCCGCAGCGGCAACCGGCCGCAGTTGGGAGAGAAACCCAAGATCCCCCCACCCGGCCAACGCGCCGGTGACCGCCGTACTTTTCAAGAAACGCCGTCTGCTGGATTGATCGAACATGGAAGTCGCCTCCAAAAAGAATTGGTCCGCGTGAACGGTCGCAACGGCGGACGATTGTAACACCCCCCTCAGCGATTCAGCGAATCTCGTCGAGGAGCGGTAGTGGATCAGTTTGAGTGGCACGCCCTGAGTCCTCGAAGGGCGTGGATCAAAGTGCTGCGTCATTCCCACGCCCTTCGAGGACTCAGGGCGTGCCACACGAGTTGCGTTTTGAAAATGACTCACTACTCGAGGAACCAGTTCCGCGCCGGTTTCAAAACAGCGTCCGTGGGGAATCGAGCGGTCGCACGCAGTCGGGGGACTCGTTGCGGACATTGTTGACCAGCGTGCTGACGGGGGTTCGCGCGAGCCAGTCGCCGGGGCAGGGGACCAGCAGTTCGGTCAGCGCGGCGGGGTCGAGTTCGTCGGGGCTGAGCCACAAATTCCAGTTGGTCTTGTCGAGGATCACCGGCATCCGGTTGTGAATCTCGGCCATGAAGTCATTGGCCGTGGTGGTGATCACTGAACACGACTCCAACGTGCCGCCGTCCGGTGTGGTCCAGTGTTCCCACACGCCGGCCATTGCCAAGGGCTGACCGTCGGCGCGGAAGATGTTCCACGGCTGCTTGATCTTCTGGTTGCCAATCTGTTGCCACTCATAGAACCCGCTGGCGGGAACCAGACAGCGCCGTTTGTGAAACGCGCTCCGAAACGCCGGCTTGGTCGCGACGGTTTCGGAGCGGGCGTTGAACATCTGCGAACCGATTTTCGAATCCTTCGCCCAACTGGGCACCAGTCCCCACTGCACCGGCTCGGCCAGCCGATGCCCGTCGGGCTTCCACCGGACCACCAGCGTCTGCTGCATCGGCCCCAGGTTGTAGCGCGGCGCCCAATCCGGTTCACGGAACAGGTCGAAGACCGCGGCCAGTTCCGCGGAAGACATTCGCAGGTTGATGCGGCCGCACATTACAGCTTCTTTTCGACCCCCAACTGATGGAAGTAGTGCGTGACGTTCGCCTGGTTCTTCAGCAGCCAGTCGATCCCCGGCTCGTTGTGCATCGCCTTGTGAATCGCCTTCGCCGTGGCTTGGCGGTTGGTCTCGAACAGGATGTTGTGATCGACCTCGACCTCGGTCACGCTCGGATCGAGCCAAACCGAGACGATGATGCCCAGATCGTTGGCCTTCTCCTTGGGGATGTCCCCCGCGCGGACGGCGTCGAGCACACCGTTGGCGATCCCGGCCTGCACCGACCCCATCAGGATGTTCGTGTACTTGGTGCTGGTGACGGTCACCTTGCTAACCATCACCGTCACCGGACGAACCTGCACATCGCAGTTCAGGATGGCGAAGACGCGCGAATGACCGCGGGTCTGATCGCCGATCAAATTGGCAATGGCATAGCCGACCGGCCCGTCGAGTTCGCCGATCACCACTTCCGGTTCCGCGGCCGAATAGGCGGGTGCCGCTTCGACCAGCGCTTCGCCGGTGCGCAGCACGATCCGTTCGGAACGGACGGGTTTCTTGGGAGCCTTCTTGCCGACCGATTTCTTCTTGGGCATGAGTGTCTGATTCCTGGAGAAAGTTCCGGCAAAGGGGTCGCGTGGCGGCAACATCCCGGCACCGCGACGAAAGAGCGCGGAATGAAATCAGATGAGCCGCCCGGTTTCAAGCCGCAGCGGGATTCTGATCGTTTAACCGCGTGGGCAACGCCCCGCGCGAGATGGTTGCCAAGCGCAGTCCTGTTGCACAGGTGCAAATCGGCATTCCACGGCCCGTCTTGCGCCCCACCGCGCGGGGCGTTGCCCACGCGGTTAAACGACGAGTGCGGCCATTGTCGGCGGGTTCCATTCAAGTCCCGACGCATTTGTTTCCGATGGGATTGAACGGGCCGCCTGTTTCCTGTAAATAGACGCCTGTTCGCCTTAATGTGGGCGACGGGTCCGCCGCTGTGGGTTGGTGCCTGAACAGCCGGCACGCGGGACCAACCGGGATTCACCACGTTTTTGCCATGCGATCATCATGCCCAAGCGCGCACGGGGACGGCCGATCATCCAGACGCTGACAGAACCGCAAAAGCGGTTGCTGCAGGCGCTGGAGGCGTACGCCGCGCGGCACGGGATGTCTCCCACCCTGCGGGAGTTGGCGGACGACGTGGGGCACGGTGTCGCCAATGTGTTCAAGCAGGTCCAGCGGTTGGAACGAAACGGCTTCATCAGCCGGGTGGCGGGAAAATCCCGCAGTTTGATGGTCCTGCGCCCGTCCACCGAAGAGGCGCTCATCGGCCTGGTGGCGATTCCACTGGTCGGCACAGTCGTCGCGGGGCATCCGCTGCTGGCTCAGGAAAACGTGCTGGGGGAACTGCTGGTCGATGCGGCCACGATCCGCACGGGACGGCATTTCGCGCTGAAGGTGAGCGGGCACAGCATGATCGACGCGGGAATCGCTTCGGGCGACGTCGTGATCGTCCGCCAGCAACCGCTGGCCGATCACCGCGACATCGTCGTCGCGTTGTTGAACGACGAGGCAACGATCAAGCGGCTGCATCACCGGAGCGGGGAGATCCGTTTGTTACCCGAAAATCCCCGGTTCAAACCGATCGCGGTCGGTCCCGACGACGACCTGCGGATCGTCGGCAAAGTGGTGGCGGTGCGGAAGGGGAAGTAGGTGGTGGGTAGTTCGACTGTGATGGTTCACGTCAACGGGAGAATTGCAAAGTGAGAATTGATCATTGCAAATTGCAAAATGAAAGTCGGAGCCGCGAGAGGCCCCTCAGGGCCTGATGGCTTTTCGAGAGTGAATTGGCTGCCAGGCGCATTCGGAACAGTGCCTGCTTCGCTTCCAATTTGCAATTTGCACTTTGCAATTATCAATTTGCACTCCGTCTTTTGCGCCGAACCGTCACAGTCGAAGTCGTGGGTAGGCAGAAGAACACGTCCCATGAAAACAGCGTTTCACATGCCGGAAGAACAGCAACGTGCTCAGACCCTGCAAGCGCTGCGTCAACTCTGCCGGGGGGCGGCGCTGGTTTCGGCGGAGGAGCGTCCGCGGCTGTCGACGGGCATCCCGGCGCTCGATGGATTGCTGCCGGGCCGCGGCTTGGAATGCGGGTCGCTGGTCGAATGGCTGGTCCCCGTGGATGGCAGTGGTGCCGCCAGCCTGGCCTTGCAGGGGGTGCGGCCGGCGCTGCAACGCCGCGCCGTCTGGGCCGTCATCGATCCGGCGGGCGAGTTCCATTCGCCCGCCGTGCAGGGCTGGGGAATTTCTCTCGACTCACTGCTGCTGCTGCGACCGGTCTCGATCGCGGATACGGCGTGGACCGTCGAGCAATGTCTGCGATGCGCGGCGGTGGGTGTCACGTGGATTCAGATGGAAACGCTGCCCGACCGGGTGTTGCAGCGTTGGAAGATCGCCGTCGAAACCGGTGGCGGCGTGGGCGTGTTGTTTCGACCCGCGCGAGCACGGCGGCAAGCCTCGTGGGCCGACGTCCGCTGGCTGGTCGAGCCGCGGCCGAACGCCGCGTCACCGGGCCGGCGGGTGCGCGTGGAGTTGCTGGCGTGTCGCGGAAGTTGTGCGGGTGGTGCTGTTGAACTGGACGTGAATGATGCGACGGGTGATGTGCGTCTGGTCTCCGCTGTGGCCGATCCAACGACTGCTCTCCGGGCAGCCGGAGCGTGATGGTCCGCTCATCCTGTTCGCCGAATCGCCGCGGGGTCTGTACGTCACCGCGTGTTCATTCGAGGCGACTCGCGCGGGCCTCCGTGTTGGAATGCCGCTGGGCGAAGCGCGGTCGCTGCTGCCCGGAACGGTCGCTTCTCCGAAGTCGCGCCGCGGTCCGCGCCGCAGCGCATCCGCGCCGATCTTCCGGCGTGCGGACCCCGCCGCAGACCGGGCTCGCCTGCAACGGCTGGCACTGCACTGCCAGCGTTACAGTCCCCTGGCTGGCTTGGAAGAGGCGGGCGAACCCGAATCGATCTGGTTGGACATCGCGGGGAGCGAAGTCTTGTTCGGTGGCGAAGAGCGACTGATCGAAGTGATCCGCGCCGACTTCGCCCAGCAGGGCTTTCAAGTTCGTATCGCGATCGCCGACACGTGGGGCGCGGCGTGGGCGGTCAGTCACTTCGGCGCGGCGACAGTCTGCGTGGTCCCGGCCGGTCGGCAGGCCGAAGCCCTCGCGCCGCTGCCGGTCGCGGCACTGCGAGTCCCCGGTCACGCGGCCGACGCGCTGCAGACACTCGATGTGTCGACGATCGGCGGTTTGATGCGGCTGCCGCGCACGGCGTTGCCATCCCGGTTCGGCAAGGATCTGCTGCGACGGCTCGATCAGGCACTCGGATCGGCTCCGGAACTGCTCACGGCGGAACGGCTGCTCGAACCACTGTTTGCCGAGTGGCTGTTTGAAGAGCCGGTCGCGGATCGCCAGACGTTCGAGCATGTCTTGGGAGTCTTGCTGGACCAGTTGCTCGGTCAATTGCAGGATCGCCGCGCCGGTGTGCGCGAAGTGATGTGCCGCTGGCTGGGGACGACAACGGAACCGATCTCGCTGCGGTTGCTGCGTCCGACCAGCGATCGCCGGCATCTGTTCGAACTGCTGCGGTTGCAGTGCGAGCGGTGTCTCTTCACCGGCGGAGTCCGCGGCATCCGGATGGAGCTCGTCGAGATGGGACTTCCGCCCGTCAAGCAGGCGCTGTTGTTTGAAGACGAGGGGGACGAGTCCGACCGACATCAACAAGCGCTGGCCGAACTGGTCGATCGGCTCGGCAGCCGCCTGGGCCGCCAGTCGGTCTTGCGCCCGACCCTGCGTCCCGATCCGCAGCCGGAGTATGCCTGCGAGTACGTGCCGTGGCTGAACGGCGCGATGCCTTCTCACGTCGAGACAACAGTCAGCCGTTCCGAACTGCGCTGCCGTCCGCTGCGGCTGCTGCAATCGCCGCAGCCGATGACCGTTGAGACCTCTACCGTAGTCCCGTCGCTCCGCCGACGGGACGTGCCGCAACGAGCGTCCACGAATGGGTGCGCCGCCCCTGCAACGGTCCCGTCGGCGGAGCGACGGGACTACAGTACGTGTGCCGCTGTCGCGAGCGGCAAGAGGGCACTTTCGACAACGTGTGTGGATTCCTCACCCGTGGTGCGGATTACCGGTCCCGAGCGGATCGAATCGGGCTGGTGGCGCGGGCCGGATGCGAAGCGGGACTATTACCGCCTGGACCTGGCCAACGGCGCCGCGCTGTGGGCCTTCATCGATCGAGACACCGGTCGTTGGTTCTTGCATGGTTTGTTCGTCTGAGAAAGAGCAGCCGCACGCGGCCCGGCGTGGTCCGTAGCTGAACTCGCAAGAGTTCAGCGGATCGCCGAAACCGGCTGAATTCTTGCGAATTCAGCTACGTCGAACAGCAACGTGAATTTGCAATTCGCTCAAAATGAGTGCCGCTGGGCGCGAGCCAACACGTTCATTCAACTCCCCTCGTGTCGCACCATGCCCGAACAACCCCACCCCAAGATCCGAACGTCAGCGACACCGGCCAACCAACCGCCGCCGGTCGATGCCCGGCACTTCGCGCTCCACACTCCGCGCTCCACACTCCGCCCCTCAACAACGTCGTACGCCGAACTTCACTGCCTGACGAATTACTCGTTCCTGCAAGCCGCCTCGCATCCTGATGAACTGGTGCAGCGGGCGGTCGACCTGCAACTCGCGGCGCTGGCGATCACCGACCGGCACAGTCTGGCGGGAGTCGTCCGTGCCCACGCGGCCGCGAAGCCGTTGGGGTTGAAACTGCTGATCGGAACCGAGATCACTCCCCAGGACGGATCGACGGTCGTGCTGCTCGCGATGAACCGCGCCGGTTACGGCCGATTGGCGCGACTGTTGACCGTGGGCAAGCGCCGCGCTCCCAAGGGGGAGTGTCACCTGACGTTCTCCGATGTCGCGCACCACGGACAGGATCTGCTGGCCTGCGTGCTGTTGAACAGTGAGTCTCCGGAAGACCGGGTGCCGGAACTGGCGCGCTGGCGTGAGGCGTTTGGGGACCGCTGTTATCTGCTGGCGCAACTGCATCGCGGGCCGCACGATCCCTGGCTGCTGCAACGTTTTCATGAAGTCGGTCGGCGGACGCAACTGCCGCTCGTCGCCGCCAACGGCGTGCTCTACCACGATCCGCAGCGACGTTACCTGCACGACATCCTGACCGCCGTGCGCCTCGGTTGTACGGTGGCCGAACTGGGGGCTCACCGGCAGACCAATGGCGAGCGGCATCTGAAATCGGCCGATGACATGCGCTCGCTGTTCGCCGCCGGTCCCGAGATGGTGTCCCGCTCGCTGGAGGTCGCCGGACGCTGTTCGTTCTCGCTTGATGAACTGCGGTACGAGTATCCCGAGGAACTCTCTCCGCGCGGTCAGACGCCGCTGGCCTGGCTGACTCAACTGACGTGGGCCGGTGCGCGCGAACGCTATCCCGCCGGGCTGCCGGACAAGGTGCGAACGTTGATCGAGCATGAACTGCAACTGATCGAGGAACTGCATTACGAAGCGTACTTTCTGACGGTCTGGGATCTGGTCCGGTTTGCCCGCAGCCGACAAATCCTGTGCCAGGGCCGCGGGTCGGCCGCGAACTCGGCCGTCTGCTTCTGCCTGGGAGTCACGTCCGTCGACCCCGATCGGATTGACGTCCTGTTCGAACGCTTCATCAGCCGCGAGCGGGGCGAAGCGCCGGACATCGACGTGGACTTCGAACACGAACGCCGTGAAGAGGTGCTGCAGTACCTCTACGAAAAGTACGGCCGCGACCGGGCCGGCATGACGGCCGAAGTCATCACCTACCGGCCGAAGTCGGCCGTGCGCGACGTTGGCAAGGCGCTCGGCCTGTCGCTTGACCGGGTCGATACGCTGGCCAAGGCGGTCGAGCATTCCCGCCACGAAGGAGACGTGCTGGCCGCGCGCTTCCGGGAAGTCGGCTTCGATCCCACATCGCGACTCGGCCGGCAACTGGTGCTGCTGGTCGAGCAACTGCTCGGCTTCCCGCGGCACCTGTCCCAGCATGTCGGCGGCATGGTGATCACGCAGAGTCCGCTGTGCGAACTGGTCCCGATCGAGAACGCGGCGATGGCCAACCGCACGGTCATCGAATGGGACAAGAACGATCTCGATGAACTGGGCATCCTGAAGGTCGATTGCCTGGCGCTGGGGATGCTCACC
Source organism: Schlesneria sp. (assembly GCA_043732205.1). Classification (GTDB taxonomy): domain Bacteria; phylum Planctomycetota; class Planctomycetia; order Planctomycetales; family Planctomycetaceae; genus Schlesneria. Next base: position 11,887 of record JAYTIB010000381.1, read on the forward strand.
GCGATCCGCAAAGCGTTCGACCTGATCGGGCAGCACGCCATCAAGACAACCGCCCCGCTCACCCTCGCCACGATCCCCGCCGAGGATCCCGCCGTCTATGACATGCTCTGCCGGGCCGAGTCGATCGGTGTCTTTCAAGTCGAATCGCGGGCGCAGATGAGCATGCTGCCGCGTCTGCAACCGCGGTGCTTTTACGATCTCGTCGTCGAGGTCGCGATCGTCCGGCCGGGCCCGATCCAGGGGAACATGGTGCATCCGTATCTGCGGCGTCGCAGCGGTGAGGAACCGGTCTCGTTCCCCAGCGAAGCGGTGCGGCATGTCCTGCAAAAGACGCTGGGCGTGCCGATCTTTCAGGAGCAGGCGATGCGGCTGGCGGTCGTCGCGGCGGGGTTCACGCCGGGCGAAGCCGATCAACTGCGCCGGGCGATGGGGGCCTGGCGGCGACGCGGCGTGATGGAGCCGTTCCGTCAAAAGCTGCTCGCCGGAATGCGGTCGCGCGGATACGACGAAGAGTTCGCCTCGCGCGTCTACGAACAGATCCAGGGGTTCGGCGAATACGGCTTCCCCGAATCGCATGCCGCCAGCTTTGCGCTGTTGGTGTATGCCTCGGCGTGGCTCAAGCATTACCACCCGGCGGCCTTCACCGCGGCGCTGTTGAACAGCCAGCCGCTGGGTTTCTATGCCCCGGCCCAACTGGTCGCGGAAGCCCGGCGACAGGGGGTTCCCGTGCGCCCCGTCGATGCCAACGCCAGCGACTGGGACTGCACGCTGGAACCCTGCGCTGAGGCATTGGAACGATGCGATGATGCGTCGCTCGCGCTGCGCCTGGGCTGGCGCGTCCTGCGCG
>JAYTIB010000382.1:0-1816 GCA_043732205.1 Schlesneria sp.
TGAGCCGGGGCAACGTGACTCCGGCATTGATTACTTCGCGACCGGCGGAGCTGATTCTGGTTCCGCGACTGGCGGATGTTCGGCGTCCCACTTTTTCCAGAACTCCGCGGGATGCGTTTTCCGCCACAGGGCCAGCGCATTTCCCACGTGACTGAAGAAGGTGTAGCGCTGGACGAATTCGGCTTTCGTTTGGGCGGCCGCGGTTTGAATGAGCCAGTCGGCGGCTTTGCGGATCGCCTCGCGCGGCGGATGCAACTCGACCGGAGCGATCGCCAGCCATTCGAGATGATGGCCGGTGGCGGTCACCTGGTCGATGATGCCGTCCGGCATTGGATTCGTCAGCGCGTCGGCGCCGTCCATCCAATGCGCGGACCAGTGACCATCGGGGAACTGGCTGGCGGTGATCAGATCGCGGACGGACCGCAGATAGTCCATGGCGCGCTCGCGAGCTTCGTCGGAAAGGATGTCGTGCTGATCGTCCAAGCGCACGAGCACCATCAGCGAATAGACGCGGTGGGTTCCCAGGCAAGTTCCAAAGTGTTTGGGACCGGAGATCAGCCGTTCGGCGATCATGTCGAACGACACTTCGCGGCCCTGGTTGGCGGTGATCCAGCTCTTCTGGGGGGCGATCCACAAACCGAAGGCCAGCGCGGACCATTCGATTTCGATTTCATCGACCCGGAAGTCCCGCAGCGCCTCCTGCAGGACATCGTCGATCACTTTGCCACGTTGACTCGGCGTGAACACCGGTTCGCGCAGCGGGACACCCGCCTCGGTCAGGCACGCCAACCAGTGGTCATGATGGACCGACGCGCCGTCCTCCTGTCCCCAGCGGATCGCGACACCATGCGGCCGGTCCTGCAACAGCGGCGGAGTCTTGTCGCCCCACGACGCGAGGAACTGGCCGTGATCGACGAGGAAATCCTTCATCGCCGCGCCCGGCATCACCTTGGGATCAAGAAACGTCGCCTGACAGCCCCACGTTCGCAGCGAGTGTTCGACGTAGTTTGGTGTCAACGCCCGCTTCCGGAATCTCGGCTGGATCCGCGCGAGCACGGCCGCCAGTTCCTCATCACTGACGACCTCGGGGTCGTCGTGCAACGGTTCGATGACCAGCGGCGTTTCGCGCGGGACCGCGACGACCGGCGATCCACCGCTGGCACTGAGTTTGTTCAGCGACTGTTGCCGCTGCGCCGGCGAGCAGAGCGCATACGACTGCACCACCGCGGCGGCGGCGATCAGTTGGACAATCAGCATTGTTTCCCACGAGATGCGTCGTTTCTTCATCACTCGCCCCACTTCCGATCCAACGTCGTGCGTTTCGTCCAAGTTGATCTGCGGGTCGCCACGGTCGCCAGACCGTGGGGAACTCATCTCATGTCGCAATCCACCCACGCTCTGGCGAGCGTGGCGACAACTCCAATTGCAAGCCGTGATGTGGCACCACAGTTCAATTGAGGTTTGGTGTTTCCCCGTGTCCGTTCACAATGGCTTCCGGCGTGTCAGGAGGACCTGGCCGTCCTGTTCAAACACCGGACTCCACACTTCCGCCTTGTGCTTGAGCATGGCAATCAGCGGACCGTGTTGGCGTGTGTCCAGCACGATCGTGTTCACGGCGAACCGGTCCAGCACTTCCTCCCAATTGCCGCGTTGATCGAGGATCTGTTGATAGCGCAGCCAGACGTCGAACGGGACGAGATGAACACTGGAATTTGCAAACAACTCGATTCCCGGCGGTCCCGCCCATTGCAGGTAGTCGCCCCACTCGTGGACGTTGAAGACCAGTCCCCGGGGTGGGTTCGCCTTGAGATATTCG
>JAYTIB010000383.1:0-1813 GCA_043732205.1 Schlesneria sp.
ACAACTTGCGCGCCGCTGTCGCGCATCCGGATTGGTTTGATCTGGAGTTGGTGCCGAAGCTGCAAGCGTTCGCACAGCACTATGGCACGGTGGTCTTGCCGACGAAGCCGTACACGCCGCGGCACAAGGATCATGCTTCATCTTGCACCTCATTCATGCGATGGGATGTGAGTTCGGGGAAGCGTCTACGGTCGGCGAGTTTTTGGCCTTGTTGCTTGATGGGTTTGTCGGTGGTTGGCGGGTCGAAGAGGCACTCGTGCTTGTCATTGTAGAAGTGGCCGCGCAGTAAGCCATGTCTTCGCCATTTGTTGACCGTTGTTCGGCAGACGCCCAGTTCGGCCGCGAGTTCTGCCGGCGTCAACAGGCCCCGGCCGCGTAATCGCTCGAAGCGACTGTGGAGCTGATAGTCGCGGCGGATGTTGGCCACGATACGCGGCGTGAAGACGCCCCCTTCACCGGAGAACCAGCCGCGTTCGTTGAGTTGGGCGGCGATTTCTGACTCGGTGGAATCGGTCAGCAGGCGATCGATCTCCGCCACGATCTCGGGACGGGTCTGTCGCAACTGCCAGGCGGATTGCGGCCGAACCAATGTCAGCGAGCGTGTGGCTCCGCCTTTGAAGCGAACGTGCGCGAGCAGCGTCTCCGTCTGAATCAGCGTGACATCTTCGACGAGCAGTCGCACCATTCGCTTGCGATCGTGATCACCGGTCTGCGGTGAATTCCACAATCGCGGGAAGTCGGTGACCAGTTCGAGGACTCGTGTCTGGCATTGATCATCCAGGATTTTGTGGTCTGCTTCGCGCTGCCGATCGGCTTGTTCTTGAGCTTCGGTCAAGGCGCGGAGCTTCTCGTTCCAGTCGGCTTCCAGCGAGTCGGCGACCAGCCGGTTCCCCGGATCGACCTGCATGTAGCGCTGCCGCGCCAGATCGGCTTCGTAGCGTGCTCGTTCCACCTGCTGTTGACGCAGGCGATCGACTTCCGCGAACCGGGCTTGCAGTTCTTGTTGCACGGCGAAGGCCACATTCAGTGTCATGGGAGTCATCAGCTCCAGCAGCAACTGGCCGAGAGCCTGGTCCAGCGCCTGGCCGTGGATGCTCTGACAAATCGCCACTCCCTGTTCGATCCCGTCGCGTTGACAGAGGTAACTCGGAAACAGTTTCGTCTCACGGCGATGGTAGCGCACCGTCATTCGCTGTCCACACACGCCGCAGAGCACCAGTCCTTGCAGCAGCGCGGGGCCTTCACCGGGCGGGCCATGCCGACGGTCTTCGCCGTAGCTCTGCGCCGCATCGCGCAGCCGTTGTTGATGTTCCTGAAATTGTTCCCAAGTGAGGTAGCCCGGATGCAGGCCCGGCAAGACCGTGTGCCACTGCTCCTGCGGCAGCTTGTGGGATTTGATGTGCCCATCTCCGAGCTTGCGTTGCCTCGACCGACCGAACGTGAACGCACCGGCGTACCGCGGATTGTGCAAGACTTGCAGCGCGCGGCTGTGAACCAGCGGTCCCCAAATGAGCTCTCCCTTGCGGCCGCCGCCACGCAAGCGTCGCGGGAACAACAGCCGTTCGCGTCGGAAGAACTTGACCGTCGCCATCGCGGAGCCGGTTCGTTCGTAGGTCTGAAAGAATGTCCGCAGCGTCTGCTGCACCTGCTGATCCGGGTCCAGCGCGACGCGCCCTTGGAGATCGTAAACCAGCCCCACCGGCAGCGGTGACTGGAGTTCGCCGCGACGGGCCTTGTTGCGAATGCCCCCTTGCAGCCGCGCCCCGAGGACATGCAGTTCCGCCTCGCTCATCGTGCCTTTGAGGCCCAACAG
>JAYTIB010000384.1:0-12706 GCA_043732205.1 Schlesneria sp.
GCCATTGATGCGTCCGGCGAGCCGACTCAGGCGCTGCGACCGAATGTCGCTTCGCCGGTTGCGGCTTCCGACTTGGATGCGACCGGAGCAGTGCCAGAGAGCCACGTTCAAACCGCCAGTACGCAGGACTCGGTCGTGCGCCCGGGACCGTGGCAGGCCGATCTGGACCGCCTGATCGCCAAGGCCGAACGTGAACTGGCGGGGATGTCACCGGGAACGAGTCCCGCAGCCCAGGCGGAGTACCGCCGACAGCAGGTCCATCTGAGATTGCTCTACTTGGCCGCGCGTCATCCCGAACAGGCGCTCACCGCCATCCCGTCGCTCGAACCGGCTGACCAGGAATACTGGCAGCAGATCGTCTGGGCCATCACCAATTCGGTGGATGCCGAAGATCAGTTGTCATCGCGCGAACGGGCGGCCCACACGATTCCACCCGTCAACACGGCGCTGCGACGACTGCGCGAGCAGGCCGATCTGACCATCAGAAACGCCGCGTTCTGCGAGGAAATCAGCTACTTCGGCAACTACAAGCGGTTCCCCAGTGATGAATTCGTGCCAGGCCAGCCGGTCCTGCTGTATGCCGAGATCGAGAACTTCCGTAGCGACCCCTCACCCACCGGCGAGTACCGCACGCTGCTGAAATCACTGATCGAAATCATCGGGCCGGGAGGTCAGGTGCGAGGATGGAAGAAGAGCTTCGCCGCCACCGAAGACCTCTGCCGCAATCCCCGCCGCGACTACTTCCACAACTACCAATTCACGATCCCCGAACGCCTGCCCCTCGGTCCGCACACGCTGAAGCTGACCGTCGTCGATGAACTGAGCGGCAAGCAGGCGACGAGCGCGATCAAGTTCGTGGTCAAGTGACGTCGTGAACAGGGTGGCGTCCGCCCAATGGGACAAACTTTGTCGCCTTTCGCTCCGCGAAAGGGCGTTCTTTCGCGGAGCGAAAGACGACAATGTCAGCCTGCGAACCACAACGCGAGTGCCATTGAGCGGACGCCGCCCTGCTCCGAAGGTGTTGAGATCATTCCGGGCGGGCGGCCACTTGCGTCGTTCGAATGCGGCGGCCGACGATGACCGTGTCGATGGGATTCGTCCGCTTGTTCCGGTCGCACGAGATCGCCGCGACCTGTTCCCATTCGAACGGGATGTCGGCCGGTTTGACGCCGCCCGACCAGACCCAGAAGCAGAAGTAGTCGGTGCCGGCATGATCCAGTTCGGCGGGACTGTTGACCGCGAGTTGCCGGACCGGCTCACCATACAGCAGCAGGAACAGGTGATGCGCCGGGCCGAGGCTGACGAGCGGCTGACCCTCGGGAAGCTGATCGTGTAATCGCGCGATCGCGGACGGGGCGTCTTCGCTGATCTTCTGCCGCACCGAGACCATCAGCGTGCTGTAGGTCAGCCCGAGGAAACAGGCGGTCGTGGTCATGCCAGTCATGATGCCGCGCGGTGAGAAACTTCGAGTCGCCCGCCAGCCGACGGTGGCCAGCGTGAGGCACGCCAAGCAGTAACCGACGGCGAACGGAATCGGCTGAGACCAACTCAGTGCCGGCAATCCCACGGACGCGACCAGCACGACGATTCCCGTGCCGAGTGCGATCAGGGCCAGCGTCCGTTGAAAACGGGTGAACCGGTCCGGCCAGATAGTCGCCGGAGCGTACGCCGCGATCCGTTCGATCGCGATTCCCGCCAGACAGGCGAAGATCGGAAACATCGGCATGTAATACCGCAGACTGGCGGTCGCCGGGATCCAGACCGAGGGAAAGCTGATCGCCACGCAGACGGTCAGAAACAAAACGTCTTCCCGCAACCGCCCCAGATCCTGCCGGAACTGTCGACTGGCGTAGCACACCAGCAACAACGACCACGGCAGCAACGAGCCGAACACGATCTCCAACGGGAACGAGATCAGATGCTTGATGACCGTCGCGGCCTGCATGTCTCCGAACCGGGACGCGACATCGCCGACGTAGACCTTGAATGACGCGGCCACTCCCATCTGCATCGCGTACGGGATCTGCCACAGCGCGAGGACACTCAGCGCGACAGCAATGCCGGCCAGATGCGGCAGCGTCACCAGCATTCGCCAGCGACGGGTGACGATCAGAAACAGCCAGACCCCGCCGACGAAGTACATCGGCGCCTGCGGTCCCTTGGTCAGTGTGGCCGCCGCGGCCAGAGCATAGCTGGACGTCCACATCAACCACGGCGACGTCCCCGTATTCAGGCACCAGCGCCACGTCAGCAGGCCGCCGGCGACGAACAGCGTGAAGACGGCTTCGGTCTCGCCGAGTCGCCCCAGTTCAATCACCTGCCCCATCGAGGCGAACCCGAGTGCCGCGGCGAAGGCTCCGAGGCGCGACAGGAAACTCCGTCCATAGCCATAGATCACGACCACGGTCAGCAGGATGGCCACGACGCTGGGCAATCGCAGCGACCACGCATCGACTTCACCATGCACGGCCGCCACGCCGGCGATGAGGGCGTTTTGCAGGGGAGGGCGATAGAAGACCGGTCGGTCCTGCATCGTCGGCACGAACCAGTTGCCGCTGTGCAGCATCTCCCATGCGATGCGACCGCGGCGCGATTCCTCACCTCGGATCGTGATGCCGTCCAGGTTGGTCAGATACATTCCGGCGAGCAGCACCAGCAGCAGCCAGAGTTCCTTCTCGCGCCACCACGAGCGACCGCCGTCATGCGGCTTCAGATCTGAATCCATGACCGATGCTCCCCCGATGTCTGCTGACACCACAACCAGTCCGCGGTCATGGCGGGGGAATTATTCTGAAATGCCAAACGGCGCGAAGCTCATTCTGTTTCCGCTGGGCAGGATGGCAGGATTTCTTCATTCGTGAACGTAGGCCCATCCACGAATTCTCTCAACGCGATTACCCGGGAGATCGTCTTTTTGCCGAAGCGCTGAATCATTGAAATTTGACCGGTATCAAAGAGATTCGCGTCCCGTCCGCAGATTGCGGGCGAGACGCGAACTCAAGTAGGTCACCAAGCGGGGCGGTTGATCAGGCCTTGCGAATCAGGCGGGCCAGCGACTGGCCCGGTCCGTGGTCGTAGCAGTCTTCGTCGTGCCACAGCGGCACGCCCGCCGCATAGCGGGCGGCCAGCATCAAGACCTTTTCTTCGGTTCCTGGCTTGGCGGTCGTGGGACCGCCCGGATCGATGCCCAGCGAATCAAAGTCGATCTCTTCAAATTCCCCGGTGTACTCGGTACCGAATTCGGTTCCGCCTGCCGAAGCAGCGTACTCCAGTTCCTCAGTTTCGATCTCGTCTACGTCGAAGTCGAACGCCATTCGCCCAATCTCCAGAAACAAAACTCAGTTCAAGATTTGAAACCACACAGAATCGATTGTTGCCCACGGGGCACATTCTTCAGTATCAGCCAACACCACCAATCGACAATCTTCCCTTTCTGTATGCGGGCGCACGCAGAGACCGAGGCATCAGTTTTCGAGGAAATCAGGCTTTGGCCGGGAGAGATTGGCAGGCAGGACAATTCACCGAAAGCGACGGTATTGTTCTGTTGGCGAAGCGGAATGTCAACAAGATTCTTCGAGAATTCATCGACCGTTGTCCGCCCGCCGCTCCTTCGTTTTCCGGTTTGAATTCGCAAAGTTTGCGGGGATCTCAGGCCGGCGAATTTGGGGCACACTCGAAAGTAACAAACCCAAATTGATCAAGATCAAAGGAACTTCAAAACTGCTGCAGAAACCGCAGTTCGTTATCGTAGAAGTGGCGAATGTCATCGATTCCGTGCCGCATCATACAGAAGCGGGCAATCCCCAGTCCGAAGGCGAACCCACTGACAGTCTCCGGGTCATAGCCGCACGCTGACAGCACGTGCGGGTCGACCATTCCCGCCCCACCCAACTCCAACCACCCAGTTCCGCGCCGCACATCGAATTCGACGCTCGGCTCGGTGAACGGGAAGAACGACGGGCGAAAGCGCACGGGCATGTCTTCCCCGAGATAAGCGGCCGCAAACAACTGCAGCACGGTTTTCAGTGAGGCCATTGTGACATCCGGTCCGACCATCAACCCTTCCATTTGATGGAACATCATGTGATGAGTCGCATCGATCTGGTCCGGCCGGTAAACGCGGCCGATGGACACAATTCTCACCGGGGGCGGTCGGCGTTCCATCGTCCGAATTTGGACTGTTGAAGTCTGGCTTCGTAGCAGCCGCGACTCCTGGTTTACAGTGGAAGCGACCGACAGATAAAAGTTATCCAGTGGATTCCGGGCGGGATGGTCTTCGGGGATGTTCAGAGCGACGAAATTGTGCCATTCGTCCTCGACTTCAGGCCCCTCCTCGGATTCAAACCCGAGCCGGGCCATGATGTCCTTGAATTCCTCGATCGTTTGCGTCAGCGGATGCAGCTTTCCGAGCGAAAGCCCGACCCCCGGCAGCGTCACATCCAGTTCCGATCCGGATTGCTTCTTGGGAGCTTTCAGCACCAGTTGCTGTTGTTCCCACGCGGCGGTGACGCGGTCCTTGATCTCATTGAATCGCTTGCCAATGAGCGGCTTCTGTTCCAGGGGAACAGTGCCCAGAACGCTTTGCAGATCCTTCAACCGGCCCTGCTTCTTCCCGAGGAATTCGATGCGAGCCTGCTCCAACGACTCGGCCGTTGTGGCCGCACCAATTGCGGCCAGGGCATCGTGTTCATATTTCGCGAAGGATTGCTCGTGATCCATGATGATCGTGCCTGGATTCGTTCGTCACGCCGGTGGGCAGTGCTCAAAGTTGTTTAAGTGGCGAAGACGGCGTTTCCGGTCGCGTATCGCCGTGCTTGGAGTCGGGAGCGTTGGCACCCGCCGCCTTCGCCGCTGGCTCAGGATTAAACGAGTTCAACGTCAAACGAACAGTGGGAATTCTGTTTTGCATCCGCCAAACAAAAACACCGCCAATCGGCGGACCGAGGCGGTGTCAGGATGCATGCCAATTGTTCAAGTGAGCATCACGCCGGGGTGACCGCTGAAAGCGCCGCTTGAACCGCCTTGGTCACTTCGTCGAACACCAGCGGTTCGTGAATTGCCAGTTCGCTCAGCGTCTTGCGGTTCAGTTTCAGGTTCGCCAGATTCAAACCGTGGATAAACCGCGAGTACGACAGGCCGCGCATGGCGGCGGCGGCTTTGATCCGGATGATCCACAGTCCCCGAAAATCTCGCTTGCGATTCCGGCGATCGCGGTAGGCGAAGCACCGGTTGCGGACGATGGTTTCTTTCACGGTCCGCAGCAGGTTCCTGCGGCCGCCGTAGCTCCCCTTCGCTTCCTTGAACAAACGCTTGTGAGCCCGGTGCCGCGCGACGCTGTAACTGATTCTCATGGTTCTTCACGCTCAACTTATGCTGCAATGGATTCGATGCTGACGGAACGGACCCGGGTTCCTCGGGATTGGCGGAAACGTCGACGAGTCGTTCGTCAATTTCGCGGGATCGAGATTCTCGCGACGGATCACTTCGCGGGTCGCAGGGCTTCGCGGATCATCAGGGCATCCGCACCGACCAGGATGGTGTCGTTGCGATTGTGGCGTTTGCGATTGCCTGATTTGTGGCTGAGCAGGTGTCCACGGAACGCGCTGCGGCACTTGGCCTTGCCACTGGGCGTGACCTTAAACCGCTTCTGAATTCCCTTGTGCGTCTTCTGCTTCGGCATGGCTCAAGTCCTGACAAAAACAAATCCCACGCGGGGGAAATCGTCACATTGGCAGCGGCAACAGACCGCTGATCGTCTTCTGAGAACGGGGGGCGGAGTATAAGCAACGGGTCACGGCGCTGCCAGTCACCAAACCTCGAAAACTGCGTTGCCCGGTTTCGGCCCGACAAATCACGATTTCGGAGCCAAAACGGTCGTCATGTTGCGCCCGCCTTCCATTGAGGGGGTCTTTTCGACCTTGGCAACATCCTGCAGGGTCTCAATGATCCCCGCCAGGATCTCGCGGCCACGCTCATGGTGCGCGTTTTCACGTCCCTTGAACTGAACGTTGAATTTGACCTTGTCCTTGTGGGTCAGAAATTCCCTCGCTTGCTTGACCTTGAATTCGATGTCGTGGTCACCAGTCTTGGGACGCAGGCGAATCTCTTTCAGTTGCACCTGATGCTGCTTGGCGGATTGCGCCGCCTTGCGCTTCTGTTCGTATTTGAACTTCCCGTAGTCCATGATGCGACAGACGGGCGGGCGCTCGTTTGGAGCGACTTCCACCAGATCCAATCCGGCGTCAGCGGCAAGCCGCTGTGCATCGGACGTCGGAATCACTCCCAGCATCTTTCCTTCATGGTCGACAACTCGGATGGGCGAGAGTCGGATCTGTTCATTGATTCGATGCGTTGTTTCGATTGCTGGCAACTCCCGGAAACTCAGGTAGAAAGCGGCCCCACTTCCCAGATGCGGTGCTCATACCGTTCAGGAATGTTGTCGGCCAAGACACTGGACACGGGCGAATAGTATTAGCCCGGAACCGGCGTTCCGTCAAGGAGTTGGCACCACAATGGGCTGGAGACCAGAGTCGAGAGGACGAAGACTGAATGCCGGATGTCCGAATTCTGATCCCAGCCTCCGGCCTCCGGTCTCAATTCCCCGCACGCTGTGGAGACTCGGCCAGGCGCAGCGCCTTTCGTCCCAGATGCGTTCCGATCGTTGCCTGACACAGATTCCGCCCGTCCAGTTGCAGCGACACGGTTTCACGGGGAGACAAATCCGTCATCACGATGTCTCCCACCTGCAACGCGGCCAGATCGGACGTCCTGATCCTCAGTGACGCCAGGCTGGCCGAAACCTGGACCGCGACCTGCTGGATTCCGACGGGGATCGCATCCAGGGAACTCGACGACTGCTGTTCCGACGGGTTGCCGGGCGGGGTCAGCGACAAACTCGGAATACCCAAGTGAATCAACCCACTGGCGCCACAGCCACCCACTTCAAAGCTGAACCAGATCGAAGGAAACAGCGCGATGCGTTCAGAAACCGCCGCAGGTTGCTGTATCACGGCCGTGACGCGCAACGGATCGTCCAGCAGTGTGGCCAGTTCACTCAACACCGCATCGTTCAATCGAGTCAGCAGCCGAAGCTCGATGTTTGTCAGCGGGAGAACGGTCGATTCCGATCCGTGAACGTTGGTGCTCCCCAGCATTCTGGCAATCAGCAATTGAACGAGTTCGGCGCTCCAGACAAGCAGCGATTCGGCGGTGGTGCCGGCGTGGCCGATCTGGCACATCACGTGTGGTGTCGTGATCGAGGCGAGAAATTCCGCGCCGGTCGATTGGCACGCCCCAACCGGGCGCACGGCGATTGGCTCCTGGAGCAGGTTCTGTAAGCGGTCCTGCCAGCGCCGACAAATCCCACCGTGCAGTGCATGGACGACATTCAGCACCGCTCCGTGCAAAACTTCAGGGCGTCGAAAATCGTGGCGTTCCCACTCGATGGGATCGGCGGTGGATGCCGCGGAGGAAGTCGGTCGCGGTTCCGGTCGTGACGGCTCGATGGCGGAGAGGATCGCTTCCACCTCGGCATGGCTGAGAATTTCGCCCATCCCTGGCACCTCTCATTGAGGTCGTGATTTGTCAGTGCGGCTGTCATTCGCCCACGGTCATTCCCTGATTTGTCCGCTTCCCCTGGCGACCCATTTGTAGCTGGTCATTTCGCGCAGGCCACACGGGCCACGGGCGTGAAACTTGTCGGTGCTGATCCCAATCTCGGCACCCAATCCAAACTCGCCGCCGTCATTGAAACGGGTACTGGCGTTGATCATGACGGCGGCCGAATCCACTTCCGCGAGAAACCGCTCGGCTGCGGCGAGATCATTGGTGACGATAGTCTCGGTGTGATGCGACCCGTAGCGGTCAATATGCTCGATCGCTTCGTCGAGGCTGTCAACAACGCGGGCCGACAGAATCAGATCGAGATACTCCGTGCGATAGTCGTTCTCAGTGGCGGCGGTGGCCCAGGGGATCCCGCGCCGCGTCCGCTCGCAGCCTCGAACCGCGACTCCTTGAGCCTTCAACATCTGTTCGGCGAGCGGCAGAAACGTCTCGGCAATCGCCGAATGGACCAGCAGGCACTCGGCCGCATTGCAAACCCCCGGGCGCTGGCACTTGCTGTTTTGCAGGATTCGCAGAGCCATTTCCGGGTCCGCGGACTGGTCCACGTAGACATGGCAAATGCCGTCAAAATGTTTGATGACGGGCATCGTCGCCTCGGCGGCCACCCGTTCAATCAACGATTTCCCGCCGCGCGGAATCGTGACGTCAATCAGGCTTCCCAGCTTCAGCAGTTCCCCGACGACATCGCGTTCCGTCGTCTCCACGAGTTGCACCGCATGCTCGGGCAACCCCACTTCGCGGAGTGCATCGCGGATGACACGATGCAGCGCCAAGTTGCTGAACAACGCCTCCTTGCCGCCGCGCAGGATCACGGCATTGCCGCTCTTCACGCAGAGCGATGCGGCATCGACGGTGACGTTCGGACGGGACTCGAATATGAAGAACACGACCCCCAGCGGCACACGAACGCGACTGACTCGAAGCCCGTTCGGACGGATGGTCGAGTCGATCGTCTCACCGATCGGATCGGGCAGCATCGCGACGTCGCGCAGGGCGGTCGCCATGCCCTCCAGCCGCACGGGTGTCAGTCGCAGACGGTCGATCTCAGCCGCACTGAGACCGTATCCCGGCGCGTTGGCCAAGTCTCGTTCGTTCTCGGCGAGCAGTTCCGCCGACCGGGCCAGCAGTGATTCGGCAGTTCGATGCAGCCAATCGATCTTCCGGGCACCGGTAACAGTGGCCAGCTTGCGCGACGCCGCGCGGGCCTGTTCGGCAAGTTGTCGGGCGTAAGCGGACCAGGATGCCATCGGAACAGTTCCGCAATGCAGTCTTGATGATGTTCTTCGTTTAACCGCGTGGGCATCGCCCCGCGCGCGATCGATCATCCACGCCCAAGACGCGCGGGGCGATGCCCGCGCGGTTAAACGAGTCTCATCGGACGGATCATTCACCGTCAATCGACGTGATCTCGTACCGCAGCTTCCCGCGCGGAACCGTGAGTTCCACCGTGTCCCCGATCTTCTTGTTCATCATCCCCGTCGCCAGCGGACTGGTCGTGAGGATCTTCATCACGTCGCCCGTGTAATCGTCTTCGCCCGGCCCGACGAATTCATAGTGTTCGACTGCCCCGTCGCTCAGATCCTTGACCGTGACACGGGATCCAAACGTGACCACCCCCTTGGGCAGGGTCGACCTGTCGACGATGTAGCAGTTGGACAGCTTGGACTTGAGCTGGTTGATCTTGGCCTGCGTCATCCCCTGGGCTTCGCGTTGCGCGTGGTACTCCGCGTTTTCGCGCAGATCACCCTCGGCGCGCGCATCCGCGATGGCTTGGGAAATCTTCGGCATCTCGACATCCTCCATCAGACGAATCTCGTCCCGAATTTTGTCGTAGCCCTCGCGGGAAATGGGTTGGCGCTCCATGTCGAACTCCTTGTCGCGATCGCCGAAAACGACGGTTGTCGGGTCCGGCGATTTTGAACAGGCAAAAAGCAAACACGGGCGATGCGGCCGATCGCCCGTGCTTTCGTGTTGTGAGGCAAAAGTATAGCGAGATGCCGCGGGAATGCTATCCGACGTCGGTCCAGCTTCCCGACTTGCCGCTGTTCAACACCGCATCGCAAACCTTCTGGGTTTCGAGTGCTTCGCGGAACGTCGGGCTCACCGGCGTCCCCTTGTCGAGACCTTCCAGGAAGTCCGCCACATGATGCACAAAGCTGTGCTCGTAACCGATCTGCAAGCCGGGAACCCACCAGTGACTCATGTACGGATGATCGCTGTCAGTCACGTGGATCGATCGCCAGCCACGCAGCGAGCCTTCATCGCGGTGATCGAACCACTGCAGGCGGTGCAGGTCGTGCAGATCCCACTTGATCGAGGCATGTTCGCCGTTGATTTCGAAGGTGTACAGCGCCTTGTGGCCGCGGGCATAGCGGGTCGATTCGAACAGTCCGAGCGATCCGTTGTCGAAGCGGCAGAGGAACGCGCACGCATCGTCGATACTGACCTTCTCGACCTTGCCGGTCAGAGTGTGCTGGCGTTCCTTGATGAACGTTTCCGTCATCGCGGTGACGTTCTGAACGCCGCCGTTCAGCCAGATGGCGGTGTCGATGCAGTGGGCCAGCAGATCACCGGTGACACCGCTTCCCGCCGCCGCGGCATCCAGACGCCAGAGAGCGGTTCCCCCCTGCGGCAAGTCGGCGGAGATCGTCCAGTCCTGCAGGAAGTTGGCGCGGTAGTGGAAGATGCGACCCAGCCGGCCCTCGTCGATCAACTGCTTCGCAAACGTGACCGCGGGAACCTTGCGGTAGTTGTACCAGACCGTGTTGACGACGCCGGCCTTCTCCACGGCCTGGCACATCGCCTCGCCTTCCTCGGCGTTCATCGACAGCGGCTTTTCGCACAGGATCATCTTGCCGTTGGCGGCGGCGGCGATCGCGATGTCGTGATGCAGATTGTTCGGGGTGCAGATGTCGATGGCGTCGATGTCTTTCCGCTCGACCAGCTTCCGCCAGTCGGTCTCGACCGATTCATAACCCCAGTTGTCGGCGAATTCCTTCACCTTCCCGGCATCGCGGGCACAAACGGCTTTCAGGACCGGAGTGTGCTCCGTCTTAAAGAAATTGGTGACCTTGCGATACGCGTTGGAGTGCGTCCGGCCCATGAAGCCGTAACCGACCATGCCGATGTTCAGTGTCTTTTTGGTCATCAACGAAATCCCTTGAGTCTAAGAAGTTCATCTGTCCAAGCCGCATCATCGTCCGCCAGTGGTGGCTCGCATGCCGAGCGATAGTCGATCCGGATGGCGTATGGGCCCTCATCATACGCGCGGTCGAAGGCCACCTGCAAATCGAGAACGGCATCTTCGTCGCCGGGCTTCAACGGGATGCGAATCCGCGGCAAATGGTCTCGCAACCGGATGGGGTAGACCTCGTAATCGATCGCCGGATGACGGACCAGATTGACGAGATAATCGTGCCGCGAAAGTTCCCGGACGACGGCGTCCGGCACATCAACCAGTTGCCGACCCCGGCGGATAAAATCGATCTCGACGAGATTCACCCGAGCGCGCCTCATTTCTCGCTGCTTGCGGCGATAGAGGATTCGACCGTCGGTCGTGGATTTGTTGGTGGGGCTGATGAATTCGATGCCGGTGATGGGGCACCGAGTCTCCGAATCATAGATCTCCACAAACGGCTCAGTCACTTCGACGAGGTTGCGGCGAACGCGGACCGGTTCATCCACGACCGCCACCGGCGAATCATCGGTCTTGCGGGGCGGACGACTCGACGGCAGGACGGCAACATCAGGGTAGATGTGCCGTCGTGGGTCGACCAGCCAGATTCGCTCGCCGATATCCGCAAAATAGCCGCGTGCGTTTAACGGCTTTTGAAGAAGCTGAGTCGCCGCCGTGATCAGCCGGTGATGTTGCCCGGGCCACACGGTCGAATCTTCGAGATAGGGATCCATTCCCGGAAACGGACTGGGCATGGCTCGATCTCATTCATTCCGGTATGGCGAACTTGCAATCTCGAACATGGCTACAGGCTCCAGCCGTGAGCGTCGCGGACCTTGATCATCGCGCCGAGGATCGTGTTCCAAGTCTTGGGGTTTTCCAGGGTGGCGTTGGCGAACATGCAGCCGTCCCAGCAGATGTGCTGTATTCCTCGATCGGCGGCGTCCTTCAGCCAGTATCCAGCCGTGGTGGTGATGTCGAGCTTCCCCTTCGGATCGTCGGCGAGGCAGTGTTTTCCGGTCTTGTCGTGCGAACCCGAACCATGCACCGTGCCATCGTTCTGGGCGACGTGGAAGTCGATCGTCCACGGACGCAGCGCGTTGGTCATCGTGGTGTAGGCCGCGTCGAACTCCGCCTGCGTGTAGCCTTCCTTCAGCAGCGCATGTTCCGGTGCGTTGTAGCCCATCAGGTAGAGATACGTGTGAGCCTGATCGGCCTGGAAACCGACCGTGCCTCGCATGTCGACCTGCTCCAGTAAATCGACCATGTTTTTCCATGAGTGCATGCCGGCCCAGCAGATTTCACCCTCGGCCGCCAACCGCTCGCCATGGGCCGCCGCGACAACTCCCGCTTCGCGAAACGTCGCGGCAATCTTCTTCGTATTTCCAACCGGGTCGTCATACCAGTGAGTCGGCCCCTCCGCTGCATCGATGCGGATCACACCGTACTTGCGAACGCCATGCTTCTTGAAGATGTCGGCAATCCGACAGGCTTTTTTCACGGCCAGGACAAACTTGGCCCGTTGCTCGGGCCCGCCCATCGAACTGTCGCCCACCGTTCCCGGCCAAACCGGAGCGACCACCGTTCCAACGTTCAATCCCTTCGATGCGATCTTGTCAGCGATTCGCTTCACATCGTCATCGCTCAGATCGATGTTGACGTGAGGATCGAACAGGAACAGATCCACTCCCTCAAACTTCTGCCCGTTAACCTCAGCTTGCGTCGTCAGTTCCAGCATCCGATCCAACGAGATCGAGGGCTCGGCATCGGGAGACCCTTTGCCGACAATGCCCGGCCACATCGCGTTGTGAAGCTTCGGAAAAACGTTTGACATGTTGAGATCTCCAGGATGAAAAATCGGAGTCGTAGAGAACAGGGCCAAAGCGGCTTGATGAGGAAACCCGGGTG
>JAYTIB010000385.1:0-4942 GCA_043732205.1 Schlesneria sp.
GGGTTTCAACCCACGCAAGATGTCGTACCGCGTCGGCTAAAGCCAACGCCACACCTTGTGCTGGGCCGCCACTGAACTTGAAAGATTCACACGCTCTCACCTCTCGAACGGAACGATGATGACTTCGCGAACCGCATGGACACTGGTTCTGACAGTAGTTCTCTCTGTCTCTGCAGGCCGCGCGCACGCGGCGGACGATGCCCCGTCGAAGGCCGTTACCAAAGCCCGACCCAACATCGTGCTGATCTATGCCGACGACATCGGGTACGGCGATCTGAGTTGCTATGGCGCGACCAAGGTTCAGACACCGCATGTCGACCGCGCCGCGCGCGCGGGCGTGCGGTTCGTGGATGGACACTCCGCGTCGGCCACGTGTACTCCGTCGCGCTACGCCATGATGACGGGCGAATACGCCTGGCGCAAGAAGGGGACGGGAGTCTTGCCGGGCGACGCGACACTCATCATCGAACCGGGCCGGATGACACTCGCCTCCCTTTTGAAACAGGCGGGCTATCGCACGGGGGTCGTCGGCAAGTGGCATCTCGGTCTGGGTCGAGCCGGCATGGATTGGAACGGTGAAATCAAGCCCGGATCGCTCGACATTGGCTTTGACGAATGTTTCCTGATGCCGGCCACCGGGGACCGCGTGCCGTGCGTCTATGTCGACAATCTCCGGGTGCTGGGCCTCGACCAACAAGACCCGATCCAAGTGCGATTCGGTCAAAAGATCGGCGACGAACCGACCGGCAAGGAGCATCCCGAACTCCTCACGATGCATCCCAGCCACGGCCACGATCAGACGATCGTCAACGGAGTCAGCCGCATCGGCTACATGACGGGTGGCAAATCAGCGCGCTGGGTCGATCAGGACATGGCCGACGTGTTTGTCGATCGCGCCAAGTCATTCGTGACGCGCCACGTCGCCGCGAAACCGGGCGAGCCGTTCTTTCTGTACTTCGCCACGCACGACATTCACGTCCCACGCCTGCCGCATTCGCGGTTCGCCGGCAAGAGTGGCCTCGGCCCGCGCGGCGATGCGCTGCTGCAATTCGACTGGTGCGTCGGAGAGATGCTTGACCTGCTCGACAAGCACAAGCTGACTGACAACACACTCGTCATCATCTCCAGCGACAACGGACCCGTGATCGACGACGGCTATCAGGACGAGGCCGTGGCCAAGCTGAACGGCCACAAGCCGTCGGGGCCGTTGCGCGGCGGCAAATACAGCAACTTTGAAGGGGGAACCCGCGTGCCGTTCATCGTCCGCTGGCCCGGTCGCGTGCAGCCCGGCGTCTCCAACTCGCTCGTCTGCCAGATCGATTTTCTCGCCAGTGTCGCCGCGCTGACCGGCCAGTCATACGACAAGGCAACAGCCCCCGACAGCCAGAACATCCTCGCCGCCCTGCTCGGTGATTCTCCCACGGGTCGCGACACGCTGGTCGAACATGCCGGCGTTCTTTCGCTCCGACAGGGACCGTGGAAGCTGATCAGTCAAAGCAAGGGGCCGAAGCGCAGTGCGGGGACCAACACCGAACTCGGTAACGATCCCAACCCGCTGCTCTACAACCTGGAGCACGATCTCGGGGAAACCACGAGCCTCACCGACAGCCGTCCGGACAAGGTGGCGGATCTGCTGAAAGTGCTGGACTCGATTCGAAGCGGCAACGCACAGTAGATCGTCTGATACCACCCGTCGCTGAGGCGAGCGGCAGGTGAAAGTTTCCCCACCTACAAGCACGACGCGCAAGCGAGTGTGTCCGAGAACTCACTCTCTCACTCACTCGCTTGCGCTGCGTGCTTGTATGCCTATTCCTGTCGCTCGTTTTGTCCCTCGTCCCTTCGAAAAGCTGGCCCATCATGTTGCTCCGCTTCAACGTCACAGTCCTCGTGACATCACTGATCGCGTCCAATGTGCTGCTGGCGGAGAGCCCGCGGCCCAACATCGTCTGGCTGGTGAGTGAGGATCACGGTCCCCACATGGGGTGCTACGGCGATCCGCAGGCGACGACACCGAACGTCGACAAACTCGCGGCGCGCGGCCTGCGTTACACACACTGCTGGTCCAACGCCCCCGTCTGTGCTCCGGCCCGGACGACGCTGATCACCGGCGTCTACGCTTCTTCACTGGGAGGCGAGCACATGCGCAGCATGGTCCCCCTGCCGAAGGGACAGTCGATGTCTCCGCAGTTCCTGCGCGAGGCCGGCTACTACTGCACGAACAACGCCAAGGAAGACTACAACGTCGCCAAACCGCCCAAGGTCTGGGACGAATCGTCGAAGAACGCGCATTGGAAGAACCGCCCGGCGAAAGCCCCGTTCTTCGCGGTCTTCAATTCCGAGAAGAGTCACGAGAGCAGGATCCGGTCGCGTCCGCACAAGGCCGTGCATGACCCGGCCAGGGTCCGCGTCCCCGCCTATCACCCGGACACGCCCGAGGTGCGCCGCGACTGGGCTCAGTACTACGACATCGTCTCCGAAGCGGACGCCGATGCCGGACAACGGTTGAAGGAACTGGATGAGGCAGGTCTCGCCGATGACACGATCGTCTTCTACTTCGCCGACCACGGCTCGGGGATGCCCCGCAACAAGCGCTGGCCGTGCAACTCGGGATTGCACGTCCCGCTGGTGATCCACATCCCGGAGAAGTTCAAGGATCTGCGTCCGGCCGGTTACGTCGCCGGAGGAACGTCGGACCGGCTGGTCAGCTTCGTCGACTTCGCGCCGACCCTGCTGAGCCTCGCGGGTCTCGAACCGCTGGAATGGATGCAGGGCCACGCGTTCCTCGGTCCGCACAGTGCGCCGCCGCAGCCGTATCTGCACGGGTTCCGCGGCCGGATGGATGAACGCTACGACCTGGTCCGCAGTGTGACGGACGGCCGCTTCGTCTACGTTCGACAATACCTGCCGCATCTGATCTACGGTCAGCACGTCGAGTACATGTTTCAAACGCCGACCACGCAAGTGTGGAAGCGGCTGCATGACGAGGGCAAGCTGACTGCGGAACAAGACCTCTTTTGGAACAGGAAGCCACCCGAAGAACTCTACGATCTTCAGTCCGACCCCGATGAAGTCCGCAACTTGGCCAACTCGCCCGAGCACCAAACAATCCTCGCCCGCCTGCGACGAGCACAGCAGGAACAGGCCGCGCGGATTCGCGATGTCGGCTTCCTGCCCGAGGGGGAACGGTTCACCCGCGCGAACGGAGACTCGCCGTACGACATGGCGCGCGACAACAAGCGGTATCCGTTCGAGCGCATCTTCGCCGCGGCCGAGCTGGCCTCGCTGCTGCAACCGCAGGCGGTTCCCGCGCTGAAGCTCCTGATGACCGACGAAGACAGCGCCGTCCGCTATTGGGCCGCCTTGGGCATCCACATGCGCGGCGCTGAGCACGTCACCGCCGCGCGCTCGGAACTGCGCCGCGCGTTGGAGGACAAGTCGCCGCACGTCGAAATCGCCGCGGCCCAAGCCCTGGCGCAATTCGGCAACAACGAGGACTTGTCGCTGTCACTGCCGCATCTGGTCGCGCGAGCCGACTGGTCCCGCAACGACGTCTTCGTGGCAATGGCAGCCCTCAACAGCCTCGACGCCCTCGAAGACAAGGCGGTTAGTGTCGCAGCAGACTTCCGCCTGCTCCCAATCAAAGGCCCGGCCCCCGATCCCCGCTACACCGGCTACGTCCCCCGCCTGCTGCAGGATCTGAATACGAGATTCCGCTGACTTTAATCTGCGAATGACGGTCATCGCGTCCAGCTTCCGGCCAACCAGATGGCGACGTCATCGAGCCGTCTCGGTGGAATGCCTGACGCACCGCCGCTAGAGTCGCCTCCGACGCGCACGTCAGGGTCGCCGACATCCACAAACACCGGCAAGCGTTCGCATCGCATGCGGCCGATGATCTGATAGGATGCCCCGCCGCGGGATCAACCACCGTGAAACACGTGAACTTTTCGGCACTCGAATGACGGAGGCTGCCATGCAAGCTGTCACATCCCAAGACGCCGAGCGAAACCTGCCGCGTCTGATCGAGCAGATTCTGGCTGATGCGGAACCCCGCATCGTGGTGACGGACAAGGGCGAACAGGTCGTGATCATGCCCCTGGACGAATTCAATTCGTGGAAGGAAACGCTGTCTCTGCTGTCCAGTCCGGCCAACGCGGCCCATTTGCGGCGCTCGATCGCGGAAGCGGAGTCGGGCTTGGCCGCATCAAGGGAGTTGGCCGCAGAATGAATCTGACTTTCACGCCCTCAGCCTGGGACGATTACGAGTGGTTCCTGCAACACGACCGGAAGCTGGTCAAGCGAATCAACCAACTGATCCGGGAGATTCAGCGTTTACCGTTCGAGGGGATCGGCAAGCCCGAACCGCTCAAAGGAGACCTGACGGGATATTGGTCCCGACGCATCAACGACGAGCATCGATTGGTCTACGCGACCAGGGGCGATGCCGTGGTCGTCATTGCGTGCCGCCACCATTACAGCAGTTGACCACACAATGGCGTCGCGGGGCGGTCCAACATGGGATGAGGCTGGCATCGGGAGTCTTCGCCCAGTCTCTGCGGGGTGAGATCGCCCGCATCGTGAGTGTTGTTTCAATGGCTCGACCACACGGGGACACGAACCCACGCATGGTCAAAGACCGTTCCCCGTAACGGCAGCAGCAGCCAGCAGGTGGCGGCGGCGAGGTACAGGAAAGCGACCAGTGCGACCACGGCGTTCCATGAGTCGTTCGAACAGGCACTCATCAGTGTCGGGGTTGATTCGACCCAGCGGCGGAAGCTTGGGACGAGCCACGGGAGCATCCCTGCGCCGATGTTGCCGAGCATGTTCATCGTTGCGAAGACGGCGCCCACGTGGCGGCCTCCCATGTCCATTGTCACGGCGTAGGCACTGGGACTCGCCAGGCCCGCGCAGAAGATGCCGGCGCTGATCACCACCACGGCCA
>JAYTIB010000386.1:0-12639 GCA_043732205.1 Schlesneria sp.
CTCCGCGAACCAACGTTGGTTCGCGGAGCGAACCACGACAATCTGCGACAGTTATTTCCGTGCCGATCCTTACGTGTGTACCGTTCGGTCGCCGACTCCGGTCAGTCGGCCGACGCAGGCCGCCGACAGATGGCCGCCGAATCCGAGTGACAGTTTCCAGGCCCGGTCGATGCGGCAGCGCTGAGACAGTCGCGGTGTGAAGTCGAGATTCAGTTCGGGGTCCGGCTCGAAGAGGTTGACTGTCGGTGGAATGATCTGGTCGCGGATGGCCAGCAGTGTGGCCGCCAGTTCAACGCTGCCGGCCGCTCCCAACAGATGCCCGAGTCCCCCCTTCAGGCTGGAGCAGGCGATCCGATCGGCGTCTGCTCCCAGCACGGCGCGAACGGCCGCCGACTCGACGCGGTCATTGGGCAGAGTCGCCGTGCCGTGCAGGTTGATGTAGTCGGGGGGCTCGGGGACGACGCCTCGCAGATCCTGCAACAAGCGTTTCAACGAAGTCCCTTCCGGATCGAGTTGTGTCAGCCCGGCGGGATCGGACAGCATCCGGCCGCCGAGCCATTCCGCATACCAGCGGGCTCCGCGTGCGACGGCGTGCTGGTGCGACTCCAGAATCAGGCATCCCGCTCCTTCCCCCACGACGAACCCCGAGCGGTTGCGATCGAACGGGCGGCACACCGTCGATGGATCATAAACGTGTCGCGCGAGAATTCCCAGCCGTTGGAATGATCCCAGGATCGTCGGTTGCAATGACGCATCCGCACTGCCCGCCAGGACGACATCGCAGCGCCCGTCGCGGATCAGTTCGAACGCACGCAGACAGGCGGCCAGTCCCGTCGCACACGCGGCGATCGGCGCGATCACCGGTCCCGTGCATTCGAACGACGCCGCAATGCTTCGCGCCGCCGCATTCGGCCAGACATCCAGCCATGCATCAACGGGCTCGTCCAAGTGATCAGGGTTGGCCAGCAGGCGCGCCGCGGTGTGCAGTCCTCCCTTGCTCGTTCCGAACACCACTCCCGTGGTCTCGTTCGACAGCAGACGCGCATCGAGCCCGGCGTCTTGAACCGCTTCGGCCGACACGCGCCGGGCCAGCGCGATGACGGGATCAATCCCATGCTCGACGGACTCGCGCGGAAGTTCGCACGGAGCCCCAGCCATCCGCGCGGTGCCGGTCCATTGGGGTGAGGTCAGCCAGCGCGATGCCGAGCGTCCCGCGACCAGCGCTTGCCACGTCGACTCGCGATCCGAACCGAGCGGCGTCCACAATCCAATACCCGTAATGACCACGCGCGTGCTGGCGGCGGAAGAGGCGTCGAAACGGGCAGGGATCGTCACAGTGTCGGGCCTGGCCCAGATAATTCAGGAGTAACCACGAATCCCACCAATCTCACGAATCAGAAAAGGCTTCCGAGCCAAGGCGGGGATGCGGAGTGCCGAACTGCGACTGACGGAATTGTTGCCGCCTCTTTTGTCCCATCTTCGGATTCGTGAGATTCGTGGTGACTAATCCGGTCTACGTCCGTTGGCTGGCGCGGCAGACGGCGAACACGGCCCCCGCAAACAGCAGGACCACCACGATCCCCTCGACGATGTACATTCGACCGGGGGCCGTCACGTTGGAGGGAGGTATCGGGGCTCCCGCCTTCGGGGCCGGTGCCGCCTGAGCGAGCGGAACCAGCCATCCGCCAGCGTAAACTGATGGAACATCGGCGGCGACGGCTGTTAGGAAAGTTGCCGCCAGCACGCCGCCACGGATTCGTCGTCCCAATAAATGTCGCATCTTCGTCTCCTCGTCCATCAATCAATTGCGTCGGTCAAGACTCTACCCGGCTGCTGCCCGCTTGCAAATCGAAGGCCGTCGAGCCAATCGCGGGGAAACGACAGAAGTCATCTGCCGGACTCGCTGTGAACGCCGCCACACCGAGCTGCCCACCCGGTTGGCGGCGCATCTATTTCTCAGCCTGGTGAACGCGCCTGTTGTGAATCTCGGCTTGCAAGTTGTGAAGGTCGATTGGATCGAGCCGCTGTCCGAAGAATCCGCAGTCGAGGCACACGAAAGCCTTTGGCACATATCCCCATCCCCATCTCCATCGCGTCGGAACAAAAGTGAACATGTGACCGCCGATCAGGCCGTCCGCCAAGTTGATGCTGTGGCAACAGGGACATTCGCGCTGAGGGGTTTCTGTGGACATGCTGGCACCGTGCTCCCGAACTAACTGTTGCTGATCGAGTCGCGAATTGATTTCGCGAGGCTCGCCTCGTCAACGGTTGTGGACTCACCCGTCTTCAGTTTCTTCACCTGCCAGACGCCCTTCGCAAACTCTTCCGACCCGGCGATCAGGGCGATCTGAAATCCCTTGCGGTCGGCGTACTGCAACTGTTTGCCGAGCTTCTTCGCATCGGGATAGACTTCGACATTGATCCCCTCGGCACGCAGAGCGCGACCCACCCGCAGGTAATCCCCCAGCCGGTTCGCATCGAACTGCGTGATCAACACGGGAGCGGGCGTGGCCTGCGTCCCGAGCAGTTTCAGTTCTTCCATCGCCGCCAGCAGCCGGTCCAGTCCGAGACTGGCTCCGACACCCGGCAGGCGTTCCTTCGTGAACAGACCGGCCAGATTGTCGTAGCGTCCGCCTGAACAGACGCTTCCAATTCCAGGCAGGTCAGAGAGAAACGTTTCAAATACCATACCCGTGTAGTAATCGAGACCGCGTGCAATCGAGACATCTAACTTGATTCGGTCTGCGGGAATGCCCAAGGTTTCAAATGTCGAGATTAGATCTTGGATTGGCAGAATTTTCCGCTTCGCCAACACTTTGAAAAGAACACTACCGCCGCCTTCGACCAAAAACTCAGTCAGATTGTCGAGTGTGAAATTCGGGTTGACGACTTCCAACAGCTTCTTGGCCGTCGTCTCCGGTACGCCGATGCGTTCGACCATTTCCGCAAGAACGGCATCGTCACCGTATTTCCCAAGTTTGTCCAAAGCACGAAGTACAGTGACTGAATTGTCTAGGAGTTGGAGTTTCGCCAATATCGCGTTCAAGACTTCCCTGCTGTTGACTCGAATGGTGAATCGCTCGAACCCGAGAGCCACAAGCAAGTCATTGATGACGAGCACCGTCTCGATATCCGCGGCGTTAGAATTGGTCCCAATTGTGTCGAAGTCACACTGTACGAACTCACGATACCGACCACGCTGTGTGTTCTCGCCTCGCCAAACTGGTGCGATTTGGTATCGCTTGAACGGCGTGCCAACTTCCGCGAAGTGCTGAGCAGTGAATCGGGCTAGTGGCACTGTCAGGTCAAACCGCATGGCCACGTCACGATCACCCCCATCCTTGAAGCGGAAGAGTTGCTTGTCGGACTCTTCACCGCCTTTTCCGGTCAAAATCTCCGCGTATTCGAGGGCGGGAGTGTCAATCGGGCTGAAGCCGTAACTGCGGAAGACTCGCCGCGCGGTCTCCATCAACCGCTCGCGCACGAGCATGGTCTCGGGCAGGTAGTCGCGGAATCCCTTCAGCGTTCGGGGTGTGATCAGTGGTGTGGACACGGGAGTTCGCTTCCAAAGAGATGTTCATTGACCAAAGGTGGGAGCGGCGGGTTTGTTGATTCACAATCAACTCACCACCATTCAACTGCGATGATCAATTGACAATCGGCAGCGAGGGCAGGTTCGCTTCGCCCCGTTTCCGTTTCGGCTGCGGCTTGGGGGCCAGGGTCGCTTCGGCGTATTCCCAGACTTGGTCCGGGGACTCGAAGTACTTGTCGTAACAGCCGTCGTTGTCGTACTCGCAGTTTTCCGTCGAGTAATCCCGGCAGATCTGCGGTCGCGTGTGATAGATGCCGCACATGTTGTCGGCTTGCAGATGCTGGCAGTCCCCGTAGACCAGCAGATACCAGACGTTGTCGTCGACGAAGACCGCGGTGCGGCCGTGCATGATGTACCACCGCATGTGGTCGAAGTCTTCCCACGTCTTGGGCGTGTCGATCGGCAGGGCGAAATAGCGGCAGCACCGCGCCGTGCAGTACTGGCACAGCACTTCACCCGGTTTCAAATCTTCCCGACGAACTTTCGGCTTGCGCATCCGTTCTGCCCTTGAATCTGTGCGGATCAGTCACCTGTGGACTGGCGGGGCAGTGTACCGGGGCGGGAGGGAAAACGGTATTCAGCGAAACGACGACGCGCGGCGGGTGACACGAAGCGAATGGTCCTGATGCAGCGCCAACTTTGGGAGTGCTCCGGCTTGACGGAGCTTTGGAATGCGGCCCGGCCGCTTTCTTTTTGAATCTGCGGACTCTTCCTTTCGAGTGAATTGCCAAAGCGGCTTTGCCGCAATCCAAAGTTCCAAAGCTCCGTCAAGCCGGAGCACTCCCAAAGTCGCCCCGATTGACCGCGTCCGGTAGCCGGGCGATACTCGGAGCTTGTCCACAATTGACCTTCGCAGGAAACCGGAAGGACGGGGCGATGCCGCTGTTGAATCGATGCATGCTGGGATTGCTGTTGCTGCCGGTCGCCATCGCCGCCGGTGACGACGCCGCGAAGGTCGACTATTCGACTCAGATCAAGCCGTTGCTCGCCAAGCACTGCGCCAAGTGCCACGGGCCGCAGAAGCAGGAGTCCGGGTTGCGGGTCGACAGTGGTCGGGCGGTGCTGGACGGCGGTGACACCGGCCCCGCCATCGTTCCGCGGGATGCCGCGAAGAGCCTGTTGATCCAGGCGGTAACGGGAACCGAAGGGGTTTCGAAGATGCCACCCGAGGGACCGGGGCTGACCGCGGATGAAATTCGTTTGCTCACGGAGTGGATCGCCGCCGGTGCCGCGTTTCCCACAGACGAAAAAGTGGCGGTCGCCGTCGCGCGCAAGGGAACCGATCATTGGTCGTTTCAGCCCGTGCGGCATCCCGTTCCCCCCTCCGTCGCGGCTGCGAAATCCGTCCGCGGTGCGCTCGACAGTTTCATTGTGGCGAAGCAGGAACAGATCAAGCTGACGCCATCGCCCGAAGCCGATCGTGCGACGCTCATCCGCCGCGTGTCGCTCGACCTGCGCGGCATCCCGCCGACGCCGGATGAAGTCCACGAATTCCTGGACGACACCGCGCCCGATGCGTTCGAACGGCTGGTCGATCGGCTGTTGGCGTCGCCCCATTTCGGCGAACGCTGGGGCCGCGACTGGCTGGATGTCGCCCGTTATGCCGACTCGAACGGCTTCACGCGCGACATGCCGCGCACCATCTGGAAGTTCCGCGATTGGGTGGTCGCCGCGTTGAATCGGAATCTCCCGTTCGACCAGTTCGTGATCGACCAGATCGCCGGCGACATGCAGTCGGAACCGTCGCTCGATCAATTGGTCGCGACCGGGTTTCACCGCAACACGCTGGTCAATGAAGAGGGGGGAACCGACCCCGAGCAGTTTCGCGTGGAAGCAGTCGTCGACCGCATCAACACGACGGGGACGGTGTTTCTCGGACTGACGATCGGCTGCGCCCAGTGCCACGATCACAAATACGATCCGATCTCGCAGCGCGAGTACTATCAGCTCTACGCCTTCTTCAACAGCACGGCGTTTACGGGCGGCGATCCGACTGCCCCGCGCATCGACGTCCCGTCTGTCGAGCAGATCGCCAACGGCGAACCCGGGCGACAAAAGAAGCTCCGGGCCGAAATCGCCAAGCTGGACAAGGAAATCAAATCGCAGGCCGACGCGATCGCGGCGGACATGTCCGAATGGGAAAAGACACTGACCGACGACGACAAGAAGAAGCTTCCGTTCAACGTCAAGAACGCGGTTGATCTACCGCTGCGTGACCGGTCGGCCATCCACAAACGCGACTTGGACGCTTACTTCCGCGGCCTCGACATCGCCCGTCAGAAGTATCCGCAACTGGAGGCGATCGCCAAGCTGCGCGCCGAGGAACCGAAGTTTCCCACGACGATGGTGATGCAGGAACTCCCGAAGCCGCGCGAGACGCACATCCACCTGCGCGGCGACTTCCTGCGCAAGGGGGCGAAGGTGAGTCCCGCCGTTCCCGCGGTGTTGGGCCAGACGGCCCGCGCCGACGGCCAGAGTGAACCCTCATCCGGCACGATGCAGTCGCGGCTGGATCTCGCGCGCTGGCTGGTGTCGCCCGACAATCCGCTGACATCGCGCGTCACCGTGAACCGCGTCTGGCAGAAGTTTTTCGGCCGGGGACTGGTGGAAACCGAAAACGATTTTGGAACGCAGGGAACTCCCCCGTCGCATCCTGAACTGCTCGATTGGCTGGCGAGTGAATTCTCGGGGAGTCCGTCCCGCGATCCGCGTCGAAGCTGGGATTTCAAGCGGCTGCACCGGCTGATCGTCACGTCGGCAACGTACCGCCAATCGTCCCGTCAACGAACAGACGTCGCCGAGATCGATCCGACCAACAGGTGGCTCGCGCAGCAAACCCGTCTGCGGTTGGACGCCGAAGTCATCCGCGATGGAGCCCTCGCCGCGTCCGGGTTGTTGACGAGCGAATTGGGCGGCCCGCCGGTGTACCCGCCGCAGCCGGACGGAGTGTTCGACTTCACGCAGGACAAGAAGCCGTGGAAGACGGTTACCGACCGCGACCGGTATCGCAAGGCGATGTACACGCAACTGTGGCGGTCGAGTCTCTATCCCGCGATGACGGTGTTTGATTTCCCCGACGCCAACGTCACCTGCACCCGGCGGATTCGTTCCAACACGCCGTTGCAAAGCCTGACTCTGGCGAACGACCTGGCCTTCGTCGAATTCGCACGTGGCCTGGCAGTGCGGTTGCTGTCGACGCCGGCCACGGATGATTCGCAGCGGTTGATCCTCGCGTGCGAATGGTGCCTGTCGCGCGAACCGGGCTCGACGGAACTTTCTCGTTTGCGCGACTACCTGCAGCAGCAGCGATCCCGCTTCACCAGCGACGAAAAAGCCGCCACCGATTTCGCGCCGAAATCTCTGCCGAACCAGGTCTCACCCATCGAGGGAGCGACCTGGACAGCCCTCGCGCGAGTACTGATGAATCTCGATGAATTCATCACCCGCGAGTAAGGCGAGCGATTCACTCGGAGGATGGGCACTCTTGCCCGTCCGTTCTTCAGGTCCAAAACAGGACGGGCAAGAGTGCCCAACCTCCATCGTGGTATGACAACCCTCACCGCGATCGAATCAACAAGTCGTGCCTGCAATGCCATGCGGGCTACGCACGTTTCGGCGGCTTGTAAGCAACCTGCGCATTCTTGGCGAAGAACTTGGCGGTGGCGATCATGCCCTTGGTCTGGAAGAAGTCGGTCACGATTTTCAACACGGTCGCGTAGTCGGCCGCGCGGTCACTGACCGGCCAGTTGCTGCCGTAGATCAACCGGTTCTCGCCAAAGGTCCGCCACACCGATTCGAGAATCGGCGCGTAGTACTCGGAATCGCGCGGGGCCTGCTTGCCGTCGCGGGCGGCACTTTCCACCAAAGCCGAGACTTTCAGGAAGACGTGTCGATGAGCGGCGGCGGCTTTCATTCCCGCCTGCCATTCCGCGTTCAGGTTTGGTCCGTCGATCTTCACGTTGGCCAGATGATTGATGACGATCCGCAGGTCGGGCAGTTTCATCGCCAATCGATCGACGAGTGGCAACAGTTCGGGGCCGCCGTTGATGTCCAGTTCCAGATCGGCCTCCGCCAGGCGCTGGATGTCGGCGAGAAATTCGGGGCTGTCCAGGCCGGCCTTCAAGGGACCGGAATTCACGCGGATGCCGCGGAACAGCGGATTGGCGGCAAAGCGTTTCAGGTGTCCGGCGAACTCGGACTTGCCCGGCGTCAGGTTGCCGACCAGTCCGAGCACGAATGGATCTTTGGCCGCCAGGTCCAGCATCCATTGGTTGTCCTCGACCCACGGGCTGGCTTCCACCACGATGGTCCCCATGACTCCCAGCGGCTTGGCGAACGCCCGGAAGTGCTCGGGCAGGACGCGGCGATACAGCGACGAGTCGTTCTTCCCCGGCCACGGGACACCCTGCGGGCGTTCGGGATCGTAGAAGTGCGTGTGCGTGTCGATGATCGCGTAATCGGGAGCGGCGGCGACCGCCGCCATTTCCCACGCAGCGCTTGCCGACACAACGCCCAAGCTGCCGACGAGGAAGTCTCGACGTGTTGTCATCAAGTGCGCAACGTCCTTTGGTGATGTGTCGTCATTCAATCCAACAGTAGCCACGGTCGCCAAGACCGTGGGAAATCAATCTCGTTTCGCAATCCTCCCACGCTCTGGCGAGCGTGGCTACGACGCCCATTTACCGATTCCGCGAACCACTGTGTTGAAGGAATCGCGATCAGACGAATCACGGTGGGGGCAGCGGCGTCGGTGCTGGTGACAGAGTTGGCGACAAGTCTGGCAGCGGGGCCGGAGGAAGATCGCCGATGGGCGTGGTGCCGGGTTGCTGAAGTTCCCAACCATTGGCACCGACGGCGAAGTTGTAGGTGCCGGCCTTCAGCGCATACTGCGCCACTTCGGAGCCCTCGCCACCCCGTTTGAACTCCAGCGTCCATGCGCGGTCATCGCGGAAACTCTGCGAATAGCCGGGTTGAATCGTGTAGATGTTTCCGTTGAGCGAGTACGACAGCGGTCCCCCGGCCGTCTTGGGACAGACCAGCTTGATGGTTCCCGCAGCGCGTGTAGGCGGTTGCAACGTCGATGAATTGGACGGGCCAAACGTCGAACCCTGCGGACGCGATTCGATCAGCATGGGAGGCGGACTCGGCGGGACGAATGTTCGGGACAGTCCCAACGTCGGCTGTTGCTGGATCACCGTGGGATACGAACTGGCGGGTCCGTAGGTGTAGCCGTTGCCGTTGTTCGAATACTGGATGACACCGCCGGTCGGGCCACCGCGGATGATCGTCGTCGTGGTGCCATACATCGGAGACGGCGCCACGATGACCGGATTGTAGGCCCCCAAACCGTAGCTGGTTCCGTAGCCCGGCGACCCGATGCCGTAGTAGCTGCTGCTGTAACCGTAGCTGCTCGCGTAACCCGGCGAGTACGTTTGGTACGGCGAAGGGTAGTAACCGTAGGCACCGGGATAAAAGCCACCCGCATAGATTCCGCTGTGGTGATGGTGGTGTCCGTAACCGATGCCGCCGTAGAACTGAGCGTGTGCGTATTCAGAGCCGCCCAGCGTGAGGGCGATTCCGATCACGGTCAGGAATGCCAACTTCGAACTGTTCATGATCTTGTTCCTGTGAATGTGGAGACCCGCGATCGGGAGGGTGTGGTGGTCGGGAGACCAACCCACAACATGGAGCGGATCGATTGTCGATGAGAGTCAACGGGACGCATCTGTACTACTAACTATTCGCTTCTGGTTTGGCCTCGAGAATTCGATTTGCGTCAAGCAGCTCTGCGAGTCGTCATCAAATCTCGGAGTCGTACTCTTGCCGACGACTGTCAAGAAGACTTCGACAGGAAGATTTGGGACAAGAATATCCAAGCAGAAAAACCCGAAGGTGGCTCATATCTTCCTGTCCCACATTTTCCTGTCTACGTTTGGTTGCGGCATGACCGCGCTGGGGAATCCGTGCTCCTACGGCGGGGGCAATGGCGTGGGAGTCGACGACGGAGTTGTCGTCAATTCCGGTATCGGGGCCGGGGGCAGATCGCTGGTCGGCGCGGTGACGGGCTGTCGCAACTCCCATCCTTTGGCACCGACCGCAAAGTTGTAGGTGCCGGGTTTCAACGTGTAGCGGACCGCTTCTGATCCATCGCCACCCTGCCTGAATTCCAGCGTCCACACGCGGTCATCGCGGAAGTTCTGCGAATAGCCGGGCTGGATGGTGTAGAGGTGCCCGTTGAGCGCATACGTCAGCGGCCCTCCCGCTGTCTTGGGGCAGACCAACTTGATGTTGGCCCCGGTCCGTGCCGACGGAGGTGGCGATGACGACGGCGGCGACAGATTGGACAGGCCCGGGACGGTGCCCTGTGGCGGCAGTTCGATCGTCACGGAAGGGGGACTCGAAGGGATGTACGGTCGTGAGAGTCCAAGCGCCGGCTGTCGCGGGATCGGAGCGGGATACGGGTTGCCGGGGCCGTTGTTCGAATAGTTGATGACGCTCCCCGGTCCGCCCCGGATGACGGTCGTCGCCCCGCCGTATGCGGGAGGAGTTGCCATTACGGGCGACCCCATGCCGTACGCAGGACCGTATCCGTAGCCACCGTACCCAGGCCCGTTTCCATATCCGCCGTACCCATAGCCGGGTCCATACATCAATGGCACCTGCCCATAATTGCGGGTGTAACCGAATCCGTTGCCGTTGGTCCCCACGTATCCCGGCGAGAAAACACCGTACGGTGAGACGTACCAGTTGTTGAACGAGTTGGCCCCGGAAGCGTAGCTCCCCGCGTTATAGCCGTTGGGGGAACCGTATCCGATCCCCCCGTAGAACTGTGCCCGCACCGGTTCGGAACCGCCCAGCGAGACCACGATTCCCACCAATGCCAAGACTGCCAGCCGCAAGCCATTCATGAAGTGTTCCTGTGCGGACGATTCCAATTTCGCCCCAGCGCCTGAGCTCGTGGTTGTGAGACCCGCGTTGGGGGGGGGTGATGCGGCCGAAAGACCGCGCCGCCACATTGAGCCGAACACATTCTCGGGTCCGTGCGGCTTGGAAGTCAATTCGGGAGTCGGGAGACAGGAGGCAGGTGACACCGCTGCGGGATCAGCCGGAACGCGCTAGCGTCCGGTTCTCGCTCGGGTCGAACGCTCTAACCGGGGCTAGCGCCCTGCGGCTGATTGAGATGCCAGGAGACTTGCTACACCCGGCGGGCGCATGGCGAACTCGGTCGACAGCCTTCTGCGGTCGCTGACCCGGATCGGCTGGATCTGCTCCTGAATCTCTTTGTGAATGTGGGATGCTCGCGTTGGTGTTGGGGTTCGGTATACCGTATCCGGCGCACGGGGAATGGCAGTCAATCAGCGGCGGTTTTGAAAGTGAGCGGCATGGAGCGCATCATCGGCATTGATCTGGGGACGACGTTTTCGGCCGTCGCGCACATGACGGATGACGGTGCCAGGCTCATCCCCAACGCATTGGGTGACGTGCTGACCCCGTCGGTCGTGGGAATCGAATCGGGCGGGCAGGTGCTGGTCGGGCGGGCGGCGAAAGAGTTGCAGGTGACCCGCCCCGAACGCTGCGTCGGGATCTTCAAGCGGTACATGGGGACCGACTGGACGACGAAGCTGGATGGCCGCAGCTTCACGCCCGAGAAGCTGTCGAGTCTCGTCCTGTCCGCACTCAAGCGGGATGCCGAGGCTTTCTTCGGTGAGCCGGTCCGGCAGGCCGTCATCACGGTGCCGGCCTACTTCAACGAGCACCAGCGGAAGGCGACGATCCGCGCCGGGGAGATCGCGGGGCTGAAGGTGCAACGCATCCTGAACGAGCCGACAGCGGCCGCCATCGCCTACGGCTGGCATTCCTCGCACGACGAGAAGGTCATCGTCGTCCTCGATCTGGGGGGCGGCACATTCGATGTGTCGGTCGTCGAACTGTTCGAAGGGACGCTTGAAGTGCGGGCTTCATCGGGCGAAACGTTTCTCGGTGGCGAAGACTTCACTCATACGCTGGTCGCGCGCGTGCTGGAGCAACACGGCCGTGTGTTCGAACAGGTCGAGACGCGGTTTCCCAAATTGGTCTCGCGACTGCGGCAGGAGTGCGAGCAGGCCAAGCGGCGGCTGTCGCGGCTGGATGAAACCACGGTCCGCGTCCCCAACGATCAGGGCGAATTGGACGAGGACTCGCCCACAACCAGGGTCTCGCGCGAGCAATTCGAGCGGTGGACAAACCACATTCTGCACCGCATCGAACTGCCGATCCGCCGTGCCCTCGGTGATGCGAAGGTGACGCGCGACGACATCGACGAGCTGATCCTCGTCGGCGGTGCGACCCGGATGCCGCTCGTCATCCAGCGGGCCACCGAGTTGTTCGGCCGTTCGCCGACGTGCCGTCTGAATCCGGACGAGGTCGTCGCGCTGGGGGCCGCGGTCCAAGCCGGGTTGTTCGCCCGCGATGCCAGCGTGGAAGACCTCGTCGTGACGGACGTGGCGCCGTTCTTCATCGGTTCACCCCGCCCTGATTCTGCTCAACAGTATGTTCACTTGATTGCCCCCTCTACTTCACTTTCTCGCCGGACATTTCCAACTGAATGTTGTGGTTGGGATGGATGCCTGTCGTGATGGTTTCTTCAAAATCCCGGTAATCTTGGTGCATGACGCTCAAGGTGAATTCGCCGCTGATGGGAGCATGTGAAAACAAAAAGGAATACGTCCCGTTTTCACGAGTCTCGTGCGCCCGCGCAGGACCAAGTCTTTTTTTGTACGCCGGAGTCGCCACAACTTTCATCGAAGCCCCCGAAATCGGTTTCCCATCGGAGTCGGTGACAACTCCCTCGATCCGTGTCCCACCATCGCAACCACAGGGGGGAAATCAAAGGGGTCAGGGGAAATCAAAGGGGTCAGGAGTCGTTGTTTTCCGGATCGTTGACGAATCGGACTTGGGGGCGACCTCGGAGATTGAGTGTGGAGGACAACCCCAGTCGTTGGGCGGTCGATTCGATCCAGGACGACTCGCCGAACGGACTGCCGCGCTGGGCGGAACGTCGCAGATCG
>JAYTIB010000387.1:0-4928 GCA_043732205.1 Schlesneria sp.
CCGACCAGAGCCATTCGCAACTTACGATTCAACGAGCCGTTGGTTGTTTCCACAGTCACAATGCGATTCCTCCGGGGAGATGTTCGTGGAAGAGGTTGATACGTCCGTCCGAGTTCACGCGGTCTGGGCAAGGGTCGGGAAGGCCAAACCCACCGTGGACGTTCTCGGGGGAAAGTGGCGGCAGCATACCGGCGCTCGATGGCAATTGCCACGATTCTGACAGCCCGGTTCACATCGGTCCCGGTGCCGTACAAGGGACGCAAGACTCACTTGGCAATTTCGGTGATGTGTCGCGAGGAAACAAGCAACCCGACGCGTGAGCGAGGGCGGGCGTTTCGCAAATCCACCGAATCCAAGTCTTGTAGAGCGCTCACCCTTGCTTACGCTTCGGGTTACTGAGCCGAACCGCCAAGTGCGTCCTACGCCCCTGGACAAGGCAAGTTTGAAACCAAACTAGCAGGCAAGCCGACCCCGCGTTACAGTAGTGCCCGCGTCATTCGACGCAAACTCGAATGGAACGAATTCACGGTCAGATCTTCCGTCACGTCAGTTGAAAAAAGGAGCGGATCATGCAACCGCGCGGGAATGAACGTCGTCTGGTTTGGATGGGATTGGGTTTGGTCGCAGGACTCTGCCTGGCCTACTGCTGGCCGCACGAAACGGCGCAGGCCACGGCGACCGATCGTGACGACCGGTTTGCGGTTTGCACCGTGGAGACACAAACCAGCTTCGGTCAGCCCGAAGCGGTGTTCGTCCTCGACTTTCTGACGGGACGCCTGACCGGCGCGATGCTCAGTCAGCAGTCGTACGCCTTCACCAACTTCTGGTTCCGCAACGTGGCCGCCGATTTCAACCTGAAAGCAAACCAAGCCGCCAAGGCCAAATACTGCATCATCCCCGGCAACGCCTATCTGACCAGCGGCGGCGGCACGACGCTGTCCACCGGCATGGTCTACGTCGGCGAACTGACGTCGGGCAAGGTGATCGCCTACAGCTTCGCCGTCCGCAACTCGAAGACCCCGCTGCCGGTCATGCCGATGGAACCGGTCGCATTCTTCCCGTTCCGCGAAGCCGTGCTGGACAACTGACCGTCGGAATCACCTCTGGTCGCGACTCACCGGGGCACGTCACACGTGCCCCGCTTTCGTTGACACCCGGATCGCGCCGGCGCGGCACGCCACCCGCATCACGCGCTGACTTCACCGCGCGACGTTCGGCCGCAACCGAATTGAACAGAAGGAAACGAAGGGAATGAAGGAAGGAATTCTTGAGCGCGAGGTTGCGTGGATGACAACTGATGACCGTCGCCCCGACTTCCCTTTGTTCCCTTCGTTTCCTTCTGTTCCAAATCTTCGTGTGGCGCAATGAATCGGATCGTTCGTAGTACGAAGTGCCGAATGGGATCGTTCCCAACGCGCCCGCGTCGCACAGGTGATAGAGCAGGATCAGGCAATGACGCACGCGATGAGCCACGATGACCGCCAGCGACTGATTGCCGCCGCTTGTGCCGTGCGCGAACGGGCGTATGCGAAGTACTCGAACTTTCTGGTCGGCGCGGCTCTGCTGACCGAGTCGGGTGAGATCGTCACGGGGTGCAACATCGAGAACGCCTCGTACGGACTGACGATCTGTGCCGAGCGGAACGCGGTCTTCGCCGCCGTGGCGCAGGGACTGACCCGGTTTCGCGCGCTGGCACTCGCGACCGTCGGCGGTGCCACCCCGTGCGGTGCCTGCCGACAAGTGCTGGCGGAGTTCTGCGACGACCTGCCGATCTGGATCGTGGATGTGAATCAGCCGGATCAAGTGATGGAGTCGTCGCTGAACCAACTGCTGCCGGACCGCTTCACGTTGTGAGGCTGGCAGCAATTCCCAATCCACCCGCCACCGAGTTCACCTCGGTGGTTCAACGGCCTTTGCACTACTGAGCGAACACAGGCAAAGCCAGTAGCGCAAAGGCCGTCGAGCCACCCGGTCAAGCCCAGTGGCGGGCAGGCTGACAACCGGGCGTCTCGACGAAAGAATCTCACGCGTTGCTTCAGATCCCTCCTGCCGTCCGGTTATCATGCCCGCCCGTGACGACCCGTCTGGCCAAGACTGGCAGGAGCCTTGCATGCGACAGTTCAATCTCTTCCCGCTCTTCCGTCCGCTGCTCATCTTCGCAGTGATTGCCGTTGGCTTGGCTTGTGATCTGAGCCGCGCCGCCGAACCCGAGCTGAGCTTCAATCGCGACATCCGTCCGATCCTGTCGGCAAACTGTTTCGCCTGCCACGGATTCGACGCCAAGCAGCGCAAGGCCGACTTGCGGCTGGATGTTGCTGAAGGGGCGTTGGCCGAGCACGACGGACACGTCGCCATCAAGCCGCGCGATGTGGCGGGAAGCGAAGTCTGGCGGCGGTTGACTTCGGATGATCCCGACGTCGTCATGCCACCACCGTCAACCAAGAAGAAGTTGACCGACGAACAGAAGCAGACCGTTCGTCGCTGGATCGAACAGGGGGCTGCGTATCAGAAGCACTGGGCCTTTGAACCACCGGTCAACGCGGCGGTTCCGGCTGTGAAGAATCCGGCGTGGGGAAAGAATGAACTGGACCGATTCATCCTGGCCCGTCTCGATCAGGCGGGATTGGCTCCGCAGCCCGAAGCACCGCGATCGACGTTGATTCGCCGCGTCGCTTTCGCCTTGACCGGTCTGCCACCGACGGCGGCCGAGGTCGCGCTCTTCGAAGCGGACAAGTCCCCTGAAGCGTATGAACAGATGGTCGACCGCTATCTCAAGTCGCCGCAGTACGGCGAAGAGATGGCGCGGCACTGGCTCGATGTCGCGCGGTATGCGGACACCCACGGTCTGCATCTCGACAACGAGCGGACCATGTGGGCCTACCGCGACTGGGTCATCCGGTCGTTCAACACCAACCAGCCGTTCGATGCCTTCACCCGCGATCAACTGGCCGGCGACCTGTTGCCGAATCCGACGCCCGATCAAATCGTCGCGACCGGTTTCAACCGGTGCAATGTCACGACCAGCGAAGGGGGGGCGATCGAGCCCGAGTGGATCTATCGCTATGCGGTCGACCGGACCAGCACCACGATCCAAACGTGGATGGGCCTGACCGGCGGCTGCGCCGTCTGTCACGATCACAAGTACGACCCGCTGTCGTCGCGCGAGTTCTATTCGATGTACGCGTTCTTCTACTCGGCCGCCGATCCGGGCATGGACCGCAACACGAACAACACCGATCCCTTCTTCAAGCTGACCACCGCCGAGCAGAAAGCCGTGATCGAGCAACTCGCATCGCGGGAGCAGCAGGCCAAACAACAATTCGAATCGCTGGCCGCGAAGTTTGACTACCGCGATCCGGCGGATTCGAATCCCGCTCCGGAACGGCGGCCTATCGAAGACGTCTGGCTCGACGATCTTTTCCCGGCCGGTTCGAAGCCGACCTGCTCATCGCGCAATCCGTCGGTCTGGTCCACCGTCCCCGAAGTGGAGCCGCCTCTCGGTCGCCGCGCGTTGAAGCAGTTCAGTGCCTCGAACTACCAGGACAAGTTTGAGAACCCGCTGCAACCGTTCGTGATCCCGGACAATGCGAAGATCGTGGTCTCGGTGCGGGTCGACCCGTTCGAACCCTCCGCCGCGTTGATGCTCGAATTGATCACCAGCCGCGGCAACAAGCGCGTTCACTGGGGCGAACCCCAGCGCTACGGCAAGGCTCGTGACGACAAGAACTGGCTCGGTGAGATCCCCGCCGCGGGCCAGTGGGTCCAACTGGAAATCCCCGCCGACAAGCTCGATCTCAAGCCCGGCGATGCGGTGCGCGGAGTCGCCTTGGCACAGTTCGGTGGCATCGCCTGGTGGGACGGACTGAAGGTTGTCGGCGACGTGCTCCCCGCGACGGATGTCCGATCGTCGTTCGCGGCGTGGTGGAAGGAACGGGCCGGCAAAGACACTCCTGGCACACCGGCCGACTTGGTCGCGAGTCTCAAGGCCGGACCGCCAGCAGCACCCAAGACTGATGCGGCGACACCCAAGGCTGATGGTGACAAACCGGCACCAGAGAAGCCAACTCAAGAGAAGACCGATCCAGAGAAGGACAAACAGTCGGCGTTGCTGCGGGCGAAACTGCTGACCTTCTATCTGACACAGATCGCGCGTCTGGATGACCCCGAACTTCGTCAACACCAGCAAGCGTGGCAGACGGCACTCGCAGCCCGCACGGCGGTCGAGGAATCGATTCCTGGAACATTCGTCTTCAAGGATCTCGACAAGCCGCGCGAGGCGTTCGTCATGCTGCGCGGACAATACGACAAGCCGGGCGAGAAGGTGGAGCCAAACGTCCCCGCGATTTTCTCGCCGCTTAAACAGCGCACCACTGGCGATGGCGCGGCCGCAGTCCCGGCTCGTCCGAACCGTCTCGACTTGGCCGAGTGGTTGCTCGCTCCCGATCATCCGCTCACCGCGCGCGTCACGGTGAACCGGTTCTGGCAGCAGTTCTTCGGCACGGGGCTGGTGAAGTCCAGTGACGACTTCGGCTCGCAGGGGGATTCGCCCAGCCATCCCGAATTGCTCGACGGACTCGCTGTCTGGTACCGCGATCACAACTGGGACACGAAGGGGCTGGTCCGCCTGATGGTGACGTCCGCCGCGTTCCGGCAGGAAGCCCGAGTCACACCCGACCTGCTGCGAAGAGATCCCCACAACCGACTGTACGCCCGCGGCCCGCGGTTCCGCCTGGATGCCGAGCAGATCCGGGACAACGCGCTGTACGTGAGCGGCCTCATCAATCTCGAAATGGGCGGACGCGGCGTGAACAGCTACCAGCCGCCGAACATCTGGGAACCGGTCGGCTACTCGGACAGCAACACGCGGTTCTATTTGCAGGACCACGGGAAGTCGCTGTACCGCCGCAGCATCTACACGTTCCTCAAAC
>JAYTIB010000388.1:0-4925 GCA_043732205.1 Schlesneria sp.
ATGAATGAGAGGTTTTACGTTTAGCCCCAACGCCATCGGCGTGGGCGAGAATGTGGGCACAGCGTTGATCGCTCCCACGCCGTTGGCGTTGGGGCTAAACGTCTCACTTGAGGCCGCGTGAGGTATAGCGATGCCTGCGACAAAACGTCGACCCTCGTTGCGATCATTTCGCGGGATTCACCTTGTCGGCGTCGGGAAACTTCAATTCAAGCTGCCATTCGTGGAAGTTGACGACGATGCGGCCGCGTTCGGGGTCGGGTTCGAAGCGGGGTGCCTGCGACGGCGCGGTCTCGTCCGTCGAATAGACTTCGTTCCCCGTTTGCTTGTCGATGATCGTCGCGGTCATCCGGAACCGCTGAAGGAACGGATTACCGGCATTGCGTCCATCGATCTGGCGCGAGGCGAGTAACAACACAGGCAGACCAGCCGGTTGAGTGCGATCGAACGCGGCCTTCTCCACCGATCTCGTCCACAGCACGCGCCCATCGATGGAAGACACGGCACAGACCTGCCCGTCGAACGCGGTTGCCATTTGAGTGCTGGCCAGATCAAACGGGACGATCTGAGTGGCCCTGTGCCGGTAGGACTCGCCCGCCAGAATGATGTCGCGCCCGGCCGACCGCTGCACGGCCACCCAGCTCTGTGCAAGCGCCCCCAACTTCAGGGGGAGTTGCGCGCGATAACGTTCGCGCTTGTCCGACAGCCGGGCCATCAGCAGTTGACCATTCGGTTCCAGGAACGCGACGTCCTCATCGTCGACCACCGTCACCTGTGTGTCAGCCGAACACTCGTGTCTCCACACGACGGCATCGCGTTCGAGATCGAGCAACTCAAACACCATTTTCGGCGCGCTGGCCCGGCGGACGAGTTGCCGAGCCCCGCGGGTCCAAAGTGACAAAGGCTGCGCGGACCGCTTTGCGATCCGGGCACCATCCAGGGTTCGCAGCAGCTGGACTTCCTGTCCCCCGACCTTCCCGGTGATGGCGATGACCCGGTCATCGGCGGAAGCGTCGACCTGGCTGAAGCCCGGCTCCTGTCGCGACCACGCGAGGCGACCGGTTTCCAAGTCACCGGCCAGCAGCTTGGTTCCCACCGTGTAGATCACGGTTTCCCGAGTCACCCCGATCACCTGTCCAAAAGAACCCGATGGGCGCGTCGTGATCCGACCATTCACCCGCACCCGCATCTGCTGCTGAAAATTCGCCGCAGAAATTCCCGCGGGCTTCAGCAACTGTTGCCAGACAACTCGCGGCGATGGTGCCGAAGAGACATCGATCACCACGAAATACGTCA
Organism: Schlesneria sp.; assembly: GCA_043732205.1. Lineage (GTDB taxonomy): Bacteria > Planctomycetota > Planctomycetia > Planctomycetales > Planctomycetaceae > Schlesneria. The sequence goes on from JAYTIB010000388.1 coordinate 1,294, forward strand.
CGCGAGACACCGCCAGCCAGTTGTCACGGACATGGACCTGGCAGGACACCGGCACGCTGCGCAGGTCGGGGTCGCTGAACTCACCGTCGACGGGCAGCGGGAGCTTCCAGCGAAGAACTCCCGAGGCGTCGCGCGCCATCAACAGCGTGCCCGCCGGGTCCGTTTCAAACGACCAGCCCGCCAGCAATGTGCCGGAGCGCGAGACGATTTCGGCGGGGACGGTCGTTCGTTGAGCCCCTGGCTCGCGCATCCCGCGAGTCACATCGATCGGACCCTCGCGCCAAACAACCGGCGCGGTCATCAACCGGCGCAGCTCTTCGCGCGCGGACCATTCATCGGCCAGACTGCGACCGGACTTTCCATCCAGGCATTCCCGGTCGGCATACTCCAAACGCAACTGCCGGATCAAAGGAACGGCGGCCGACCACTGTTCGGACTTGATCAGTTCGGCACAGCGCAGAGCGGTGGCGCGCGCCGCGACGGCGACATCACCGGACCGCAGGAACGGACGGAGCAATTCCAGTCGCCGCTGTGCGGTGATTCCCTCTTTGATCTTCATCACAGACTGCAGCAGGATCGCGTCGGCTTTGGACAATCCGCCGAAGAACCGCAGGCAACGTTCCAGATGCTCGCCTTGTCCCAGCGTGGCGGCCGTCGCGTGAATGTGTTGTTCAAGGGCTCGATCCAGCTCGACTCGCTCTTCGGCCGGTGCCGCCGAGTACATCTCATTCAGACGAGCCCGCACGGACCTGTCGGTGCGTACGGAATAGCCCGTTTCGACCGGTCTCAGACTGTCGAGGAACTGCGCGGTGCCGGCCAGCCGAATCAGTTGTGCAAAGGCACCGCGCCGGTCGCCCGCAGCTTCGAGCGACTTCGAATAGAGTCGCAAGAACTCGTTCTTTTGCTGCGGATCATCCGTGATTGATTCCAACTCGGCGACGTGCCCGCCGATCCGCTTGGGGTCGGCCCGCACCGCGGCCAGCAGCGCCGTCGCCAACACCGACTTGACGTGCGGATCAGGCTTTCGTTGGAGCGATTCGCGCAAGTCCGACAAGCCGGCGGCCTCTTCGCCGCGGTGCAATCGCAACTCGCCGCGCAGTGCCAGTCCTGCCGCGTCGCGCGGGTCCGTCGTCAGCCGGGTGATCTGTTGTTCGATCGCGGCGAGTTGGGAAAAGCCGGTCAGGTCACCGGCGCTTTGCGACACGATCGCACCGTTGCCCGCCGCCAGGTTTCCCGGTATCAGACCGCCGGTCAGTTTCGACCGGGCCAGAACGCCCCCGTTGCGCAGATCGATCGTGGCGATCTCACCCGCCGCCGTCGGCAGGCAGTAGAAATGTCCGACGCGAACACCGCGGCCGGTCGGTTCGACTTCGGCGGCGGCAAACGAATCCATCGCCTTTCCATCATCGAGTTGAACGGCTCCCACACCGTGACGACCGACGAGCACGACGCGTCCTTCGACCACGCATGCCACATACATCCACTCGTCGCGCGGCAACTGCCAGAGCTCGTGTCCGTCGACCAGATCCAGGCAATACAGCCGGTCCGAATCGCGCGGCGTGATCAGCACCTTGCCGTCGACGATCAACGGCGTGCTGTCCATCCACCGTCCGAGCTTGTCGGCCTCCTCCAAGCGGAACTCCTGTTGCATCACGCGGTCGAAAACTGGCGCGGCGTTTTGCGAATCGGGCCGCACGAATGACGGGTATTGAAATCCCCACACCAACACGCGGCGCGCGACATCGAGCGCCACCACGGCACCGGACGATGTGGGGCAGACCATGATGCCGTCGGATGTGGATGGCGACAGACCGGACAAGCGCCGCAGCGGTTGCCCCATCAGCGGCGGGTCCGTCGCGATCAGTGTCTGCAACCAGTCGATCCGGACCGACTGCCGATCCGCGTCCTGCTCCAACACCAGCAGTTGCAGCGCCCCTTGATTCTCGGCGATCACGTACAGCCGGTCATTGACCGGTGCCGGCGGACCAAGGAAGTACAGCGAGGACAACTCGACCGGTTTGGAACCGCGCGGACCTCCCACCTCCCACAGCAGACGTCCGCCCGTCAGATCGTAGGCCGCCAGCTTGTTGGCCGGCCGCGACTCCGATGCGCCGAACACGTTCACCGTGACGTTGGCGTTGCCGTCCAACTCTTCCAGCGCAAACACGGTTCGCCCGTCGCTGGTCAATGTTCCCGCCGCGATGTCGCGAAAGGCGCGGCGCTCCAGATGCCCTTCGAGCGTGGCCGCGTGCAGACTCACGCTGCGTCCCATGCGAGATCGCGCATCGGCGGCACGGACGTTGAGAAACCGGACCAGTGATTCATCGACCACCGATGACCGCCACAACAACTCGCCCGATTGCAGACTGACCGCGGTGATGTCACCCAGGGTCCGATAGACGACGGTGTCGCCGATCACGAGCGGCTGCACCGCCGGCAGCGCGGGACGATTCTCTTCGAGCAGCGTCACGAGTACCCGATCGAGGGCCTCGCGAAACCGCGCCCGCTGCCGGCGATCCTCATCGGGACGGCCGTCCAAGACCATGTGCTCCAGTGTCGAGACGCGCCAGATGTTGCCTCCCACGGGACTGGCCGGCGCCGCCGAGGCATTGCGTGTCGGTGCGCCGCCCGGCATGGACCACGTGGTAACTTGGGAGGACGCCGCATCGACATCGCGCAGCGCCAGTACACCGAGCAACTTGGCCGCGTCGTCATCATTGGCAGGGAGCGGGACGTCCCGTCCCTTGAGCCGAATCTTTCCGGTGGGATCGCTGCGTTTCAGTTCCCGCAGCGCCGCCACACCGCGAGCCAACCGGCCGGCGCGGCTCCAGTACACGGCCCGCTGCAATGAGAACTGCGGCGTTCGCTTGGGATGAGTGCGGAGAGGCTCCAACAACAGCGCCGCTTCCAACGGGCGATTGCCATCGGAGGCCACGGCCGCCAGGAAGATGGTCGCGTCGTAGCCCGCGGACGTGGCGGTAAACCGGCGGGCGACTTCCGCCACACCACCGAAGTCGTCGAACTCCATCGCCGTCGCCAGCAACTGTTTCGCGGTGGCTCCGTATTCCAATTCGTACGCCGCGTGACCGTCCGCGGACAGGGACATCAACAGCCGCAGCGCCTCTTTGCGGGTTCCGCCACGATTGCCACGCTCCTCTTGGAAATCCCGTTCGAGGAAGCTGTCTTCCGGTCGGTCCAACACAAATTGCAGGAGTTGCACGGCCGAATGGTACTGCTTCTTCGCGATCGACTGCTTCGCTTCGGCCAGTGCTTGAACAACGTCCCGATCGGGATCGACGACCAGTTGCGCGCCGAACCCGGGCCGGATGGGATTCTGCGCCCGCACCGTCCCGCCGCAGGCCAGCACGCAGATCATGCCCAGCGTCAATCCGATCGGGCCGAGTAACTGAATTCGTCGCATCCTTTTCTCCACCGCGGGAGTCCGAGACAGGGCGGTAGGATACCCGATCAGGACCGCGGATGTCAGCGCGGACGGAACGAAGGGCAGGGCCATCGGCGAATTGAAGAGGGATAGACTGTGATGTCGAGCCGCGCCCGTCAGCAAGAGGGATTTCGACCAACCGCTTCCTGACGGGCGCGGCTCGAATTGACTTCACCCCATCTTGAAAAAG
>JAYTIB010000389.1:0-4920 GCA_043732205.1 Schlesneria sp.
GTCCTCGCCGCGAGATGCCGGTGAGACTGGCAGAACGATGAGGGCAGAACGATCGAAGACAGAAATTAGTGTGGGAATTCGTCTTCATCATTCAGCCCCCATCGTTCTGCCATTCCTGCTTGGAATGTGCGTTCAAACAGACTACGTTCTCGTGGCGACTCCGTGCTCGCCCGCGTGTCGCGAGTTTCCGAGTGTGAAGTGTGCGCGAGCCGCGCGCATCACAGGTTGTTCCCGACCCTGCGATCCCCACCATGCCACGCTTTCACGAAGTCCTGCCGGACCTGTTTGAATGGACGGACACCTGCAACGTCTATGTCCTGCGGGATGGCGATGCGGCGCTGTTGATCGACCTTGGCGACGGCTCGGTGCTCGAACACCTCGGCTGTTTGACTTCCTGGTGCATGTCGGTGACGTCCGTCCGGAGAAGCCGCCCGCGCCCGGCACGCCGGACAAGGGGAAGTACTGAATCCAATCCAACCGTTGACCAACGAGTTTTCGGAACTGAACAGAAGGGATCGAAGCAAATCAAGGACCGGCACATCAACAACTGTCGCGAATGGCGGGGATCTCCGGCACCACAATCGCAGACAATTCTTGTCCTCATCTTTCTGCCTCTCTCTTTCTGTCTCCCAACTTGTCTGGACAAAGACAGAAAGAGAGAGGCAGTAAGATGAAGTCGATGATCTCGGGATCAGCGCATTGATGACTGCTGGACGATGGTGTCCCAATTCCGACAGTCATTCCTGGGCCTCTCCAAAGGAAGAGTGTTGCTCGGTCTTCAGACCTTCGTTCCCTTCTGTTCAAAGTCTTCATCCATTCAAAACGTTTTCGCTCACGCAGCCATCTTGTTGAGACGACCGCCTGAAGGAGCCGACCATGCCGACGCGCCGCGAGTTGTTCTCCACCGCCGCCATTCTGGCCGCGGGGAATGCGTTGTTAAAGGATGTGGTCGGTGCCGAGCAGAACCCGGCCGAGCAGGTTGTCGACCGCGCGTCCAACATCAAGATCACCGCGCTGCGCACGTTCCTGGTCAGCCCGAATCTGTTCATCCGGATCGAGACCAATCAGGGGATCGTCGGGTGGGGCGAGATCAAGGGGCTCGACGTGCTCGTCGCCAAGCCGCTGGTCGAATCGTTGTACGAACTGATCGACGGTGAGAACCCGACGCGGATCGAGCACCTCTGGCAGAAGATCTTTCGGGCTCACCGCAACATGCGCGGCGGTGCGCTGATGATCCACACGCTGGCCGGGATCGACATGGCGCTGTGGGACATCACGGGCAAGCTGTGGGGAGTGCCGGTCTATCGACTGCTCGGCGGCCCCACTCGCGACCGGATTCGCGTCTATCACACGCCGCAGGCCAAGAAGGTTCCGCCGCCGGGGATCTTCGAGCACAGCGGTACTCCGGCCGACATCGAGCGGATCGTCGCGTCCATCAAGCAGGCGCGCGAGCAAGTCGGACCGAACGGAGCCGTGATGTTCGACGCTCACAGCGCGGTCCCTCCCGCGACGCTGATTCAACTCGCCGCCGCGATCAAACCGTACGACGTGCTCTTCATCGAAGAACCGGCGGTGCCGGGCAACATTGAGGTCTTCAAACGCCTGAAGGAACAGATCGCCATCCCGCTGGCCGCCGGCGAACGCGACCGGACGATCTACGAAATGCTGCCGTACCTGCAGCACCGGTGCCTCGACATCCTGCAACCCGACTGCTGCCACACGGGGGGCATCACGTCGATGAAGAAGATCGCGGTGCTGGCCGAAGCGTTTCATGTTCCGCTCGCCCCGCATTGCACGGCGAGCAACCTCGGCATCGCCGCCAGCCTGCACGTGACGGCGTCGATCCCGTTCTTCCTGATCCACGAGTTCTACCCGGACAACAGCGGCTTCAACCCCGCGTCGATCATGCGGATGGATTGGAAGGTCGACGCCGAAGGCTACGTCGGCCTGCCGGGTGGCCCCGGATTGGGGATCGATGTGAATCAACAGAAGCTCGAAGAAGAGGCGAAGAAACCGCAGAAGTACAAGTGGCCCGGCCGGACGCTGAAGGATGGATCGATCGCGGATTATTGACGCGGGTGCGGCGGCTGTTTGTTTATGGAAGGAATTGAAAAGTGCAAATTGATAATTGCAAAGTGCAAATTGGGAAGAGGCGTGTACGGCGCGTGTTGGGGCGCGGGCGATCGGCGACTACTGTAGTCCCGCCGCTCCGCCGGCGGGACGTCCGGTCGGCGGAGCGACCGGACTACAGTAGGGGAATTCAGTGGTGGCTCCTGCTGGCAATGGCATGCGTCGGCGCGATCCGACCTGTCGCGTTGTCTGCGGCGGAGCCTGCAATACCGACGTTTAAGCGCGATGCCTGGGCCAACTCGCGCGTGAGCGGTTCACCGGACCCCGCGCCGCCCTATCGTGTCGAACCCGCGTTTCCGCGACTGAAGTTCGAGCATCCGCTCGACATCACCTCATCACCGGGCAGCGATCGGTTGTTCGTCGCCGAACAGGGGGGCAAGATCTTTTCGTTTCCCAACGATCCGGGCACTGAGAAGCCGGACCTGGTGGTCGATCTGAAGCAGGTCCACAAAGAAGTGTCGGCCCTCTATGGGTTCACGTTTCATCCGAACTTCCAACACAACCGGTACGTTTACATCTGCTACGTCACTCAAAACGACAAGCCGGACGGAACGATTGTCTCGCGGTTCAAAATGACCGGTGACGAGCCCGGCAAACTCGATCCCGCCAGCGAGCAGATCATCATTCGCTGGTGGTCCGGCGGGCACAACGGTGGCTGCCTGAAGTTCGGTCCCGACGGGTATCTGTACATCTCGTCGGGTGACGGCGGCGGCCCTGATCCCCCGGACCCGCTGCGCGCGGGACAGGATGTCACCCGCTTGCTGTCGGCCGTCCTCCGCATTGATGTCGATCACAAGGAGGGAGACCGTCCGTATCGCGTGCCGCCCGACAACCCGCTGATCAACATCGCGGGTGCGCGTCCAGAAATCTGGGCGCATGGCTTCCGCAATCCGTGGCGCATGAGCTTCGACCGTGTCCGCGGAGACTTGTGGGTCGGCGATGTCGGTTGGCAGTTGTGGGAAATGATCTATCGTGTCGAACGCGGCGGGAACTACGGTTGGTCGGTGATGGAGGGACCGCAGTCGGTGCTCCCCGAACAGCCGCGCGGACCGACGCCCATCCTGCCACCAACGGTCAGTCATCCCCATTCGGAAGCCTCGTCAATCACCGGTGGCTTTGTCTATCACGGCAGCCGCCTGCCTGAACTCAAGGGAGCGTACGTGTACGGCGACTTCCAGTCGGGAAAGATCTGGGGCCTGCGCCATGACGGCAAGCAGGTGACATTGCTCAAAGAGTTGGCCAACACACCGCTGCAACTGGTCGCGTTCGGAGAAGACCGCGCGGGTGAGTTGTATCTGCTCGACTACGAACGCACCAAGCAGATACATCGGCTGGTGAGCAACCCCGATGACGGCCGCAACGTCGACTTTCCCCGGCGGCTGAGTCAGACGGGACTGTTCGCGTCGGTGACAGACCAGACACCGTCGCCCGGTGTGATTCCGTTTTCCATCAACGCCGCGCATTGGGCCGACCACACGATGTCGGAACGCTGGATGGCCATCCCCGGCACCGAGCCGGTTCAATTGAAACCCGACGGCAACTGGCAGTTTCCCGATGGTGCGGTGCTCGCCAAGACCGTCGCCATCGAAATGGAGCGCGGCGTCCCGGCCTCGCGTCGCCGATTGGAAACGCAAATCCTGCATCGTGAACAGGAGAGTTGGCGACCCTACTCGTACGTCTGGAACGACGACCAGACCGACGCCGAACTGGCCGGGGCGGCGGGTGCCGATCGAGTCCTCCAGATCCGTGACGCGCAGGCCCCCGGCGGCATCCGCGAGCAGACGTACCGCATCGCCAGCCGCGCCGAATGCCAGTTGTGTCACAACCCGTGGGTCGAAAAGAAGACCACGGTCTACGGCGTTCAGACCGCGTCGCCCTTGGCCGTCTCGACGGCCCAACTGAACCGGGCGCTGACTGGAGCGAGTCCTGAGAATCAACTCGCGCGGTGGCAGCGACTCGGGTGGTTCGCGGGGAAAGTCCCGGAGAACGAGGTCGAAATTCCGCGCTACGCCGATCCCTACGACGCTTCGGCCGATCTGAACCAGCGCGCGCGGTCGTATCTGCACGTCAACTGCGCGCACTGCCATCAACTGCACGCCGGCGGCTCGGCGACGATCGATCTGACGTTCGAGACCAAGCTCGAAAAGGCCCGGGCTGTTGATGTCCGTCCCACGCAGGGCACGTTCGGCATCACCCACGCCAAGGTGATCGCCCCCGGCGATCCCTTCGGTTCTGTGCTGCACTACCGCATGTCCAAGACGGGCGGCGGACGCATGCCGCGACTCGGTTCGGAAGAAGTCGACGAACCCGCCGTCCGGATGATCCACGACTGGATCGCCCAACTGCCACGCGGCACGCCGGACGCGGTGGTCCCCGGACCGGATCAACACACGGCGCTGCGGACAGCGCTGCGCGCCGAATCCCCCGCCGCCAGAACCGATGCCATCCGCGCGGCCGTCGCCTCAACGCGCGGCGCCCTCGCGCTGTTGCAGTTGATGGAGGGAGACGACTTGTCGGCGGAAACACGCCGGGCCGTGGTGTCGATCGCCGCCGAGCACCCGCAAGCCGAAGTTCGCGACCTGTTCGAACGCTTCGTGCCAGCCGTGCAGCGGCAGAAGCGGTTGGGAAACGCCATCAATCCCGCCGAACTGCTGGCGCTTCCCGCCGATGCCGAACGGGGCCGGCAACTCTTCTTCCGCGACGGCGCGGCCAGTTGCAAGAGCTGCCACCGCGTCCGCGACGTGGGCGAAAACCTCGGCCCGGATCTCAGCCAGATCGGCAAGAAGTATC
>JAYTIB010000390.1:0-1794 GCA_043732205.1 Schlesneria sp.
TCGAGGCGGGTGACGCGGGCGACGGCTGCGTCATTCTCAAAGACTTGAACTTCAGCACGGCGAACGCCGACAGCTACAAGCCGAATGATGACAAGCGCAACACTCCGTTGCTCGACGTGCTCCGCAAACATGTGCCGGATCAACTGGAGCGATTGAACATCGGCAAGCATCCGTTCGGAGGCGCGATCGATCCGACCAGCGTCGCGATCTCCCTCGGTTCGCCAATCGAACTAATGATCCCGACGGCTGCGTTTCCGAATGAGAAGACCATCAGCCTGTTCGTCGAGGCGCGTCTGGATCGAGAACACACGAAGTCGGGGATGGCCCGTTTCGCGTTGTTGGATCACCAGCCCGATGGCAAAGGGCCGGAGGAACTCACGTTCCCTCTGGTGAACCCGGACCATGCGGTCGCCGAGCAACTGCGTGAGTCTTGCCAGTCACTCTGCACGCTGCTCCCTAATCGGTTTTATTTCGTCGATGACGAACGCGGGTTGTCGGCCGGCTTTCATCTGATCGAGGGCTTCTTCCGCGACGATCAACCGCTCTGCCGGCACGTTCTATCCGACGATGAGAATCGGGAACTCGATCGTCTGTGGGACGAGTTGTCGTTCGGCACCCAGATCGCCGAGAAGATGCTGCGCGGATTCGTGTTCTTCGAACGCTCCGAACGGAATTTCATGAAGCATCCCGATTTCGACTCCTTCAAGGAGGAAGACCCGGAATTGGCGACCGCGGCGAGTGTGCTTCGATTGGAACAAGCTTACTTCGTGCGATCCGGTGTGAAGGGGACGGACGAACAGCTCGCCGAACATCCGATCCATGCGTTCTTCGCCGAGATTCGCCAGGGGTTGGAGCAACGCGCCACGCAACTCAAGGCGGCGCAGCCTGCGTATCTGCAACGGCTGGAGACGTTCGCCGAGTCCGCTTACCGGAGACCCCTGACCGGCCCGGAACGACAGCAACTGCGGAGCTTCTTTCACAAGCTGAGCGGACAGGAAGAATTCGGCATCGAGAAGGCCGTGCGCGCGTCCATCATCCGCATCCTCGTCTCACCCCACTTCTGTTACCGGATCGATCCATCGCCGCCGGGCCAGACGGTCCAGCCACTGTCGGATCTGGCGCTCGCGTCCCGGTTGAGTTATTTCCTGTGGTCCTCGCAGCCGGATGAGGAACTGCTGTCCGTGGCGAAAGCAGGCGGGCTGCACGACGAAGCGGTCCTGCGCGCCCAGACCCGCCGCATGCTGCAGGATCCCAAGGTCAGCGGCTTCGCGCTCGAGTTCTTCGGCCAGTGGCTGCGCTACCGTGACTTCCCCGAGCAGGAATCGGTCAGTCGCGAAGTCTTCCCCGCGTTCGATGACGCACTCAAGCAGGCGATGTTCGAAGAACCGAGTCGACTCGCCGCGCATCTGATCCGCCAGAACCGCCCGGTGACAGAGTTGCTGAATGGCGACGCGACTCTGGTGAACAAGCGCTTGGCACAGCACTACGGCGTCCCCTTCCCCGCATCCGGTGACGAGTGGTGCGAAGTCTCGGGCCTGCATCAACAGGGACGCAGCGGCCTGTTGGGAATGGCGGTCTTCCTGACGAAGAACTCGCAGCCCCAGCGGACCAGCCCCGTGAAGCGCGGGTTCTGGGTCGTTCATCATTTGCTGGGCGAGCACATCCCCGCCCCGCCAGCCGATGTCGTCGCGCTCCCCGCGAAAGAGACCGACACGAACGGCAAGACGATCCGCCAGTTGCTGGCCGCGCACACCGACGACTTCAAATGTGCGCGGTGCCATCAGCGGTTCGATT
>JAYTIB010000391.1:0-4912 GCA_043732205.1 Schlesneria sp.
TTCGGATACAAAGTTCAGATCCAACTCTGACGGGGACTTCCACCCCGCTGATTCAATCCCCTTGGAAGCGCACTAGTCCCGTCGCTCCGCCGGCGGGACCGCGACAATCGGAGCCGCGTTCACTCACGGTGTGTTTTCGTCGCAGCTCGTCCCGTCGGCGGAGCGACGGGACTACAGTAGTCGAGTCCGAAAGTTCAAACGCGGCCTTGCAGCCGCGTCGATTTGCCTCGCCCTGTTTTCCGGCATAGAGTCCTTCAGACGGCGCATCGTCATCACGAAATCCGGACACCGCCATGTACAACACCCTCGACGACTATCTGCTCTTCTACAAGAAATTCCTGCTCCAGGGTTGGAACAACATGGGGCCGCAGGAGTACGTCATTGCCTTGCTGAGCGTCGGGCTCGTGGGGTGGTTCATGATGCGGAAGGCGGGGTCAATGACGTAGCAGCGGGCCTAAGAACGTAGAGCTGGCGGCCCGCCTGCTCACATTTTTCATTGAAAGGCACAGGCGAGCCGCCCGTGCTACGGCTGGTTGGCAGGCCGAGTCGGCAGAGGTTGGCCATTTGACAGTCTGAACACGGTGACATGACAGAAGCCCGGCCACGATTGGCCGGGCTTCTGGTTTTCATTCACCGCCGATTTCGCCGCGATTGGACTTCAGCGGTGTCGGGCCGCCGCATCTGCGCGGTCACACCTTGGCGGCGCATTCGCGCACGTGCTTCAGGCAGGCTTCGATGTCCGGCAGCGGGTTCTTGGCGTTCTCTTCGTATTCGAGAGCCAGGCAGTACTGGTAGTCGAGCGCCTTCAGCGCCTTGAGCAGCTCGACAACCTTCAGGTCGCCCTCGCCGGCGATCTTGAACTGCTTCTGCTTCCGGCCGTCCACTTCCGTGGTCTTGACGTCCTTCAGGTGGCAGCCGAAGACGCGCTTGCCGAACCGCTGGATGGCTTCGACGGGATCTTCATCGCTGCGCAGATAGTGCCCGGTGTCGACACAGGCGCCGATCTTTGGGTGACGGTCTTTGACGACCTTTTCGACGTCGCTGATCTTGTTGTAGCGATGGCCGGGACCGTGGTTGTGGATCGCGATCGCGATGTCGTATTCGGCGCACAGTTTGTCGAGCACATCAAACGTTGCCTTGTCCGGAGTGGGGTCGGCACTGAGCGACTTGATCCCCATCGCTTTGGCGAATTCGAACTTTTCCCGGGCGGCGTTCTCATTCGCGTCGAAGCCCAGCACACCATATGCGATGACGGTGACCCCGTACTTGGCCACCAATTCCTTGTGGGCTTCAATCTGCTTGGGAACATTCGAGATGGGCAGGTGGGCGCCGAACGATTCCCAATACTTCAGGCCGAGCGCCTTGGTGTGTTCCAGCGCCGGCTCGGCTTTGAATTCCCGCAGCGAGTAGCTTTGAATCCCCATCTTGAGGCCAAGGTACGGATCCTTCGCGTCGGCAGCCTGAGTCGCGCCGCACAGGGCGGCGGCCGTCGCGCCGGCCGCGGTGGCGTGCAGGAATTCGCGGCGATTGAACGAGTTGGTCATGGTGTCACTCCGTGGGGTTGGGCGAATGTGGGATACGATGCTGGCGACAAGATAACGAGGTCGCGGGGAAGACTCCACGATTCGGCCCGAGTTCCCCAATGCGAGATGAGCATGGTCGGTCGTTGGCGGTTATCATTCCGCGTCCCCAGAAATGCAGTCCTCGAATGACGGAGTTCTCCGTGCGATTGTTGAGTTACAACATTCACAAGGGCATCGGCGGCCGGGATCGCCGATACCGGCTGGAGCGGATCATTCACGCGATCGAGGGCGAAGCGCCGGACATCGTCTGCCTGCAGGAGGTGGATCGAAACGTCAAACGCAGCCGGTTTGACAACCAGCCGGCGCTGCTGATGGACTGGTTCCAGCCCGCCGCCCACCTGTTTCAGTTCAACGTCAAGGTGCGCGATGGCGGGTATGGGAATCTGCTGCTGTCGCGCTGGCCGTTCCGCAGCCATCACCAGATTTCCCTGACCCGCCATCAGCGCAAGCAGCGCGGTGCCCAATTGGCCGTGATTGAAACTCCGTCGGGCCCGCTCCATCTGACCCACTGGCATCTGGGGCTCTCGGAGCGGGAGCGGGATTGGCAGACGCGCCACGTGCTGGAGCATCACCTGTATCGCGAGTCGCGTGACTTGCCGTCGTTGATCGTGGGCGACTTCAACGACTGGCGCAACAAGCTCGCGTCGGGCCCGTTTGAAGTGCATGGTTTCCGGCAGGTCACGGCCCCGCCATCGCGCTTCCGCTCATTCCCGGCCTGGCTGCCGGTCTGGTCGCTCGACAAGGCGTTCACCCGCGGCGCGATCGATGTCACCCGGGTGCATGTGGTGCGCGGTCGCTCAACCCGCGACGCTTCAGATCACCTGCCACTGGTGATCGACTTCCAGCTTCGGCATCCGGCTGGGCATGCGTCCCGGTGAGTCGGGCGCGGCGATGTTTTCGTTTAACCGCGTGGGCCACGCCCCGCGTGTCGAACTGCGAAACAGGACCGAACTTCACTCGACGCGCGGGGCGTGGCCCACGCGGTTAAACGACAGAAACCAGGCTATGCCGGCTTGGACGCGGTCTTCAACTCGATCGGCAATTCATCGATCTTCACGGCCAGGATGAAATCGTTTTCGGACAGGCCGCCGATGGCGTGCGTCCAGATTTCGATGGCGACGTTTCGGTATCCGACCAGATGCAGGTCCGGGTGATGTCCTTCCGCTTCCGCGACGTCCGCCACGCTGTGGAAGAAACGGATCGCGGCCATGAAGTTCTTGACGACCCACTCCCTGCGAATCCGTTCACCGTCATGTGTGATCGTCCAGCCGTGCAACTTGGCGAGTTGGGCGTCCGCTTCGGCGGGAGTCAGCTTCGGAACTCCCCCTTCGCACGGGACGCACTTCTTGGCCAGCAGTTGTTCCACGGAGTGTGCGGTCATGATGTTCTCCGATGTTCGTCGTCGACCGGGAAACGGAGTCTGAAATCAAATCGACTTCAGGAACTCGATCAACAGCTTCTGCTGCTCAGGTGTCAGTTTGAGATACCGTTCACGCGACGTCCGGCCTTCGCCGTCGTGCGCCCGGATCGCTTCGTCGAGCGTCTTGGCGCGTCCGTCGTGCAGATAGGGGGCACTCGCTTTCACACCCCACAACGGCGGCGTCTTCATTTCCCGCGGACCGGCCGCACCCTGCACGATGCCGTCACCGAGGCTGCCCATGTCATGCAGGAGCAGGTCCGAGTAGAGCATCACGGTCTTGGAGTCCAGGGCCGCAACCGGGTGGGGACCGGTCGTCATCGACGGGGTGTGGCAGCTCGCACAGCCGACATCCAGGAAGAACTTCGCTCCGAAGGCGTTCGAGGCGTTCAAGGGCTGGGTTGGCGGCGGCGCCAAGAATCGCATGAAATCGGCCAGCACATCGATTCGCGCCTTGCCTGTGTCTGGATCGGGTTGATCTTCCGGATCTTTCACCTTGTCGAGCTTGGCGAGCAGAGCCGTGTTTCCATTCGGGGCGTTCTCGGTGGGGAACAGTCGGTTGGTGATCCCCATCTCATTCAGATAGGCATCGCCGGCGAAGGCCAGCAGCGTGGCTTGTTGAGCCTTCCAACCGAAGCGACCGACCAGCGTCTTTCCGGTGGCGACATCCTGCACCATCACTGCCTTGCCGAGAACGCCATCCACCGACTTCGCGCGGACACCTCTCAGAATCGCCGCGTCGGGTATGGCTTCAATCAGGCCGCATCCATACAAGGCCGTCGTTTGGCGCTTGGCCGTCACGTTGGCCTGCTGGGGGATCTTTTCGAGACCGTCGGGACTGATGGATCGTTCCTGGAGTAATGATCCTCCGAGCGAAGCCAGCGGATCGAAGACTCCGTTCGTCACTCGTCCAAACCGGGTCGCATTGATGTCGCTGCTTCCGCCCACGGTCGGCCCCGAATGGCACGCCGCGCACGAGTCACGATTGAAAATGGGGCCGAGTCCGGTGGCAGGTGTCTCGCGCTCCAGAAAGTCGTCCTGGCCGTCATTGAACGCGGCCAACTGATCCGCCGTCAGACCGGGAAGCGGCTCGGCAAGCCGGGGCGGTGGAGGCGGCTGTTGGCCCGTCCCAGGGGGAGGCGGCGGAGGCGGCTGCTGGCCTGACCCGCCCGGTGGTGGAGGTGGTGGCGGAGGCGGCCCTTGGGCAATCGCCGCTGATGAGACGAGCAGCATGGCGGCGGCGAGCCACAGAGAGACTCTCCCCGCGGTATGACAACCGACCGCAGGTGTTGGACGGGTCGAGGACATGGGTGGTATCTCCTGGAATGCCAATGGCGAAGTCAAGTGAAGTTTCTATAGCCTCAGCGCCTGACGAATTTCAATGTCCGGAACATCGAAGGGCAGACATGAGGCGTTCGAGTGTGGGTGAAGTCGCAGGAATCGCGGCTTCGACATCAGTGAGAAACGAGAAACCGACCCGACGCTCAACAGGCATTCCCGCGAATCTGGAAAGATTCTGGGTTTGATCGAAGATGGCCCGCGTGCTTCACCGTGGTGCGGAAGATGTCGCAGCGCGGTGGCCGGTTTCGACCCCGTCAGTCCTCACTCGCGCGGAACCGCTTGGACCAGGGTCGGGAACCGCAGCCGCTACTGGCCGGCCCGTGACATGCGGCCACTCGCGCGGTCCAGACACATCCGTCCAGACACATCCGTCCAGACACATCCGGCCAGACACATCCGCTCAGAGCGAGTCAACGGGGATCGCCACGAGTTGATCGAGGATCTGCGAGTATCGGCTTGTCGCCCGGCCGTTACCGGAGATTTCGGCCGCCCCGGAGCGCAGGGCGTTATCCCATGTGGTCGTTCGCTGGGCCAGCGCTGCGAAGGTGTCGACGTCCAGGTGGCAGGTCGC
>JAYTIB010000392.1:0-4911 GCA_043732205.1 Schlesneria sp.
ACCGAATCGGGATTGCAAAAGATGCGCACGCCCCGCGCGCGGTTGCCACAAAAGTGATTGGTTTCCAGCGACCATTCCGCATAGTTGCATGAGTAGATGTCCAGCAGCCCGTCGCCGTCGTAATCGAGAAACGCGGCGCTCGTTCCCCAGCGCGCATCGTTGACTCCGGCCGCCTCGCCGACCGATTCAAACGTCCCATCACCGCGATTGCGGAACAGGACATTCGGCCCGACGCACGACAGGTAGATGTCCGGGAAGCCATCGGCATCGAAGTCACCGACCGCCACTCCGGCGCTGTAGCCGTGATGACCAACGCCGGCCTTGTCGGCCACGCTCGTGAACTTCCATTCACCGAGGTTGCGGTACAACCCATTCCGGTTTCCGTTCGCAGCCGGTTGGTCCAACGGGAACGACCGGCCCGTTGCGAAGTAGAGGTCGACGTTCCCGTCGAGATCGTAGTCCAACGCGCCGACTCCGTTGCCGTTGACCGCGGGAAACGGCCGTTCCGAAGAATTGCCGGTGTCGTTCCGGAAGTCGACCCCCGAAGTCGCTGTCATCTGAGTGAAATGAATCGAAGACGAGGAGTCCTCGCCCTGCGGAGATCGTGAGTCGGCATCGGATCGGGATACGGCTGACGGCGTGGGGGATGAATCCTTCGTCGGAGTCGGGACGCGCATCCACATCAGCCCGCCGACGGCCAGCAACACGGCACCGATCAGAATCACACGAGGGCACGGGGAACGCACGAACATCTCCACGAACCAAAAAAGTGGACCCACAACAGTCATACTGTAGCCACGCTCGCCAAGAGCGTGGGACTTGCCCAGATTATTCATGATGAACCACGAAATACTCGAAAGACACGAAAGTGAAGAGAGTTGCAAGGAGAGCATCTCAATGCATCACGCGTCGTGCCAATGCGGTCACTTTGGACCAGAACTCTTGTCCCTTCTTTCCTTTCGTGTCTTTCGAGTATTTCGTGGTGAATCATCCGGGCTAGCTCGGAAAGCCCACGCTCTCGGCGAGCGTGGCGACACAGAGATCAATCCGCAACCGGTCAAAACTGATGGATGGGGAGCAGTTCCAGTGACGGCAATGGTCCGCGATTCCGAACGGATGCCGCCAGTTCGCGCACGAACGGTTCTTTACCGGCCTCGTGCAACAGTTCCCGCGTCAATGCCTCGGCCTGGTGCCAGTTTCCGGATTCGGCGAACTGATGGGCCCGGATCGCGCGAGCCCAGAACGAGTCGGGTGCCTCGATCATTGTGTGGTTGATGGCCGACTGTAGTTTCTCCCGTTGGCGAAGTTCATCCGTCCGCTCTTGCCAGATGCGGGCGGCGTCGAGCTGGTCCATCGCCAGACAGATCCGCTGCATCAGATAGGTGCTGCTGCTGGGCGGCTTGGTCTGCGACACCACCGGTTCCAACCAGACCCGGGCCTCGGCGAACTCCCCGCTGCGGAAGGCGGCCTGGGCCAGAAACTCGCGCGGCTCGCGCGACGCCGGTGTCAGTTCCACGGCGCGCTTCCAACGGATGATCGCTTGAGTCTCGTCGCCCAGTTGCTGACAAGCCTGACCGAGCAGTGTCAGGATTTCCGGAGTCTCACGCGATTGCAGGCTCCGTTCCAGAGCATCGCGGGCGCGTTCCGGCTGGCCGTCCTTCAACAAGACCCGGCCGAACTCGCCAAAGAAATCGGCCACCGTCACCTGCAACTGTTCGGCCTGCGGCTGGTATTGCAGAACCGCTTCCCACGCTTCAATGGCGGATCGATCGTTGCCGAGATTTTCATGCAGCGTACCGATCTGCAGCCACGCGCGGGCTTCGTGTCCCGACTGAACCGACAAGCGCCTTGCGCTTTCAAACGCCTCGCGATATTTCCCCAGAAACGACCGGCACGCGGTGACCTCGTGCAGGGCGTCGGGGTCGTTGGGACTCAACGTCAGCAACCGTTCGAGAACGGGAAGCGCGTCCGACCATTCCTGCCGCAGCAGATGGGCCTTCGCCCACGCGTGCAGATCGGTCGCGTCGGAGGCACCGATTCGATGGAACACCCGCAGGGCTTCCGTCAGTTGGCCGATGTCGACCAGGATGCGAGCCCGGAGGATCTCTGCGCGGACATCGTCGGGATGGTCGCGCAGAAACAGGCTCACCAGTTTCAACGCGTCGGATCTCTTCCCCTTCTTCAACGCGGCATCGATGTCCCGCAGAGGCCGGTCGTGCTGATACCAGACGACAAACCAGATGACACCCAATGCGATCAGGCCGACTCCCAGCAGCGCCCCAAGGGGCCGGAGCCAGGCGGATCTGGGCTGGCGAGGGGTTGCGACACTGACGACATTGGATGCCACGGTCGTTTTTTTCTGTGGAAGGGATCGGGGAATCGACAGGTGACGCGGACCGGGGTCCACTTCGCACTGGATTCTACAGGTCTGGCGAACGTCATCTACTTCGCACGGGCATGAATGAGGCATTTGCTTCGTTTAACCGCGTGGGCAACGCCCCGCGCGTAATCCCATGTTAAGGCCTGTCTTGCCGCTCGACGCGCGGGGCGTTGCCCACGCGGTTAAACGACTGAGTTTGGGCCGCGTGTGGTATCAATCGTCGCGGGCAAAGCCGATGGCCCTGCCCAGCGCCAATCGTCTCTCACGCCTCAGCCGCCGCCATCGAGTATCATCAGCGCCCCGACTCTCCTCATGCGGACTTCAAGAAGGGTTCATCAATGTCACAGGTGACGGAAGTGTGTCATCCGGTCGTGCAGCACCATTTGACCCGGTTGCGCGACAAGTCCACTTCGCCGGTTGAGTTTCGGTTGCTCATCAACCGGTTGGCGACGGTCTTGGCGTACGAGGCGACGAAAGATCTGGTGACTCGCGCGACGATGATCGAAACGCCGCTCACCGCGATGTCCGGTCGGACGCTGGCCCAGTCGATTGGTTTGGTTCCGATCCTGCGCGCGGGACTCGGAATGGTCGAGGCCGCTCTCGACCTGTTGCCCGAGTCCGAGGTCTGGCATCTCGGTCTGTACCGGGATGAGGCGACCGCGCAGCCGGTGGAGTACTACAGCAAGCTGCCGGATTCGCAGCCGGTCGATGTGGCCCTGGTTCTCGATCCGATGCTGGCGACGGGAGGCTCGGCCACGGCGGCGCTTCAGGCGTTACAGACTTGGGGAGTGACGTCGCTGAAACTGCTGTCGGTGATCGCCGCCCGCGACGGAATCGACGCGGTTCTGAGCCGGTTCCCCACAGTTCAGATCTACGTCTGCGCCATCGACGCGGAACTGAACTCGCGGAAGTTCATCGTCCCCGGCTTGGGGGATGCCGGAGACCGGACGTTCAACACGCTTCGACAAATCGAATGATCCGCTACCGATTCTCGATCCGATAGAGATGCCCCGTCGAGCGGAGGATCAGTGATTTGCCCGCCACGGCGGGCGACGCCGCGAATCCCTCGTCGAGTTTGTTGTCGGCAACTTGTTCGAACTCGCGCGCGGCCTTGAACACCGGGATGTGGCCCTGCTTCGAGAAGCAATAAATCAGGCCGTCGGCGTAGAGCGGCGACGCCCAGTATTCGCCCGTCAATCGCTTCGTCCAGATCTCGGAACTGGTCTTTGCATCCAGGCACGAGGCGACCGCGCCGTCGTTCATCAGGAACAGCAGATCGCCAACCAGCAGTTGCGACGGTCGCTTGGGGATCGCCTTGTTGCTCCGCCAGACGATGTTCTTGGTGATGTCCCCCTCACCGGTGGCCGGGACCGCGATCAGCGGGTTCGGTCCGTCGGCGGAGTTGATGTACAGCAGTCCATTGCCGTACAGCGGCCGCCCCGCCGCGTTCATGCCGCCGTGACGCACGGTCCAGACCGGATCGCCTGTCTTCGGGTCATACGCGATCGTGGCCGAGGCAAACGGGCTGACCAGCAGCTTCCGTCCCCCCGCTTCGATCAGGAGCGGCGTGGAATACGCCTTCTTGGCATCGCCGTCCGTTGTTCCAAAGTCGATCCCGCGATCCTTCTTCCAGACGGTTTCTCCGGTCAACTTGTTCAGCGCGGTGATGAACTGCACGTCGTAGCCGTCGAACGTCAGAAACAGCAAGTCGCCATCAATGACCGGCGACGATCCGGGGCCGCGCCAATGATCGCAGTGCAGATCGGTGCGCTCCCAAATCTTCTTGCCGGTTGCGGTGTCGAGGCAGGCCGTGCCGTAGGTGCCGAAGTGAATGTAGACCCGGCCCTCCTCAATGTACGGCGTAGGGGAACCGTAGCTGTTCGTGGGATGCGTGAATTGCGGCGTGTCGACCTCGAACAGCTTGATGTTGTGAATGATCTTGCCGCCATCAAGGTCGATGCAGACGGCGGACAGTTCGAGCGGCTTGTCGAGCTTCGGTTTCTCTTTCGACGTGTTTTGAATTTCCGGGGCGTTCGTGACCCAGATCTGCTTCCCCCAGACGACGGGCGACGACCAGGCCCGACCGGGAATCGGCGTCTTCCAGACGATCTCCGGCGAACCCTCGGCGAACTTGACCGGCAACCCTTTCTCGGTCGACGTGCCATCGCCGCGCGGGCCGCGGAATTGATTCCAGTTCTCGTCAGCCATCGCGACCGAACCCACGCACACCGCCAGCGCCCACAGAGCCGTTCGCATTCCAAACCTCACGTCGGGTTACCAGAAGGGATCGATCCACGCAGAGGCGGGTACTGTAGTCGCCGGCGCGGCCACAGGCCAAGCGAGCCGGTGGGAAAACGCCCGGGGGCCGGAGCTATTGAAAGACGGCGTCCGACGTGCAAAGGCGAGCGGCAGGTGAAGGATGACCCACCTACAAGCACGACGCGCAAGCGAGTGTGTCCCACAAACACACTCGCTTGCGCTGCGTGCTTGTATGCCTATTCCTGCCGCTCGCCAAACAGATCGTCTTCAGT
>JAYTIB010000393.1:0-12546 GCA_043732205.1 Schlesneria sp.
CCCTGCACTTCGATGAACTCGCCCGAGCCGGACATGACCACGTTCAGATCGACTTCGGCCTGGCTGTCTTCGATGTAGTCGAGGTCCAGGATCGGCGTCCCCTCGAACACGCCGGCGCTGACGGCCGCGATGCTCTTCGTGAGGACCGGCCGATCGGCGGGCAGCTCACCGCGAATCGAGGCGATGGCGTCACAGAGGGCGATGAACCCGCCGGTGATGCTCAGCGTGCGAGTCCCTCCGTCCGCTTCGAGCACGTCACAATCGACGGTGATCGTGCGACCGCCCAGCGCCGCGAAATCGACCGCCGCGCGCAGGCTGCGGCCGATCAGCCGCTGAATCTCGGACGAGCGACCGTCCAGCTTCTCTCGCTCGCGCTTCTTCCGCGGCGCGGTGCTGCCCGGCAGCATCGAGTACTCGGCGGTGAGCCATCCCACCGCCTCGGCCGGATTCGCGACCGCCTTCCACGCCGGCAACGTGCTGTCGATGCTGGCCGTGCAAAGGACCGTCGTCCTCCCCGCCTGAATCAGCACACTCCCCGGAGCCGCCCCCGTGAAGTGCCGCTGCACGCGGATCGGTCGAAGTTCGTCGGGCTGTCGGTTGTCGTGGCGCATGAGTAGCTCTTAGCTGTTAGCGATTGGCTCTTAGCAAAGGCGAAGAGCCGGGGAAGTTCTGTAGGGGCCTGAAATGTTTAGCCGCAACGCCAACGGCGTGCGCGCGGGTGGGAGTGAACCGCTGATCGCGCGCACGCCGTTGGCGTTGCAGTTAAGAAGCTGTTTCAAAACTGTAGCCACGTTCGCCAGAACGTGGGAAAAACTCGCGACCCCCCCCACGTTCTGGCGAACGTGGCTACGTCGGACTCGGGTTTTGAAACTGCCTCTAAACGAAAACGTCTCAGGTCAGACGTGGGAGGGCACAACGCCCGTCGCATTCGTGTTGGCTTGACTAACTTGTGGGGCGGATTCGGGTCGAGTCGGCTTCGTCGAGAATGTGACGACGGGAGCCCCGCTGAGTTCTTGCTCGCGGCGCAGGTCGAGACACATTGCGTGCAAGTCATAGTTAAATCGACGCGCGTACTCGTCACGAGTTTTTCGGATCTCTTGGATGATGATGTCAGGCATCTTGGTCTCCTTGCTCCAGCATTTCTTGTGGCGTGCAGACCACGGGTGGCTCGTATTCTTGGGATCGGCAGTCTTGTAGGGTGCGTCACGCCTTCAGTTTAGCCTTCCGCCAAAGTCTTGTGCGCCGTGGATGACGGTCAGCACCTGAATGGTCTCAGCCCGAGTCCGGTAGATGATGCGAAAGTTGGCGACGTAAATCTCGCGGATGTTTCGCGACTCGACTTCCGGCAGCCAATGCCCCGCTTCCGGATTGGCCGACATCAATTCTGACCGCTTCGCGAATGCGGGCGATCATCCGGGCGGCGTACTTCTTGGAGTCTCACGCGATGAAGCGGCGAATCTCCCGCAGATCCTGTCGCGCCGTTTCGGTCCATTCAATCGTCATCGCGGCTCAACTCCGCGAAGACCTCTTCGTGCGAGACAACACGCCCGGCTTCAGCATCCGCAAGCCCAGCCTCGATCTTCTGACGCACGAACAACTCGGACATGATGTCGTCCCAGGTACATTCGTCGGGCAGTTTGTTCAGCAGTTCCAAAGCAGCCTGTTTCGTGGGCATGTTCATTCCTTCCATCTGTCAGAGAGAACCGCAGATTATCACAGGGGTGGCCCGGCTTGCTTCAAGCCGGGGGCCGAAGGCTCAAGAAACTTCGGGTCGATGTTCAATTGGGTTGCATCGCGGGGTCCATAATTACCGCTCCCTCTGAAGTTTCTTGTGCTGCGCACCCAGCTTGAAGCAAGCTGGGCCACCCCGCGGGCCACCCCGCCCCCTACTTCACTTTTGCAATCTGTGCATCACCGACCAGACCTCGTGAAGCGATTGCTCGTAGCTGGCTCCGGCACGTCCTTGGTGGTGGGCAACCTCGGACTTGAAGTTGTCGTAGTCAGTCTCTGCCGCCAATTTGGAAAGCACTTGCGTCCATGCAGATTTCGGCACAAAGAGGCGGTAGGCGTAATCAGTCCCTGCAAACTCTTGAATCGCGCATTCTCCGAGAAGGTCAGGGAAGTGCTCCTTTAGAGCCACCAGGTGAGAACGCAGCCGTCCCCGGACCATGATGAGATCCGGATCAACGGGTTGGCCATGCGTTCCGTTGCCTTTTCGGGCGCAGACAGCACTGAAGAAACCGTGTTTGGTGAATATCCACATGGGGCCATTTCCTAAGCGAGATGGGGTCGGTTACTTTTCTGAAAATCATCCCATCGTTCGGCAAGAGCTTGTTTGTTCGGGCTGGCGGTAGCGTTTGCGGGATGTCTGAGCTGCTTTCCATCCAGATCGCTATAGCTGGTTTTCTTCAAACTCGGTGCCAAGACAACAGCCAAGGATGTCGGATCGATCCCGATCAAGCCTTGGTCGAACAGCGTGTGTATGTCGGCCCGAAGAAGAAGCCCGTTCGATGGATGATTCGATCCCATACGGGAGTAAGGGGCAATGTGCGCGGCTTCCAACGCTTCAACTGCATCGCAACCGCTCACGGCGCACCGTGAGTTGTAGGCGGCAATCACTGCCATTCTGAATTCACTTTGCCGCAGTCGTTGTTGAACCTCGCGAAGAACTCGTTCCAGTGCGACTGTCGATTCCGGTAGCAACGGGACGTTGTAATTTGTCGTTGTTCCGCCAGCTAACTGCTGAAGTTTTTGAAACTCGTCTTCTGACAGTTCGCGTCCGAAATGAATGTTTTTGATCGCAAGTTTCGACAAGGGGACTGGCTGGTCGTACAGAGTGGATGTATGCACACGGTACACGAACTTGACAGAAGGATACTTGGCACGATCCGCGTCATTCGGCTTCACCTTCTCCTCAATGTCGAAGTGTCCGTACATCAAGCCCTCCCGTGAAAGAACGATTACGTCTGCGTTTTTCCTCTCAGTGTGCCGGTACCGGCCGTTCTCCTCTGCAAAGATGTCTGTCCTGATGTATTTCGTGAGAATATCAGGCGTCTCAAAGCCCAACTCAGACGTGTCAGGGTTCCCGTATATCCAAATGCTGCGTGCCGCATGTTGCTCGGATTGCATCTGTTACTCATCTCCTCAGTCACTTAGAAGAAGTTCGACAGTTCATCGCGATCCTCACAGCGAAGACCAGCGTCTTTCAATTCCTCTTCCAACAGTTGGCCGACGCGCTCGTCGTACTCGTGATCCTCCTGTGACCACTGCCGCAAGCGTTCAGCCGCCTTTCGATATCGCTCACGTCGAATGACTTCCAATTCGTCAGTGGTTGGAACGAGAGTGGTACTCATCTTGGCTCTCCTTTCGGTATGCGAAGCGAACTCGATACTTCTGATGTTTCGACAAACCTGCCGACATTCTTTCCTCTTCTCTGGCTAAAAGCTAACCGCTCTCAGCTAATCGCCACGTCCAACACCCACAGCATCAGCCCCTTGGCGAGGTGCGTGCGGTTGTCGGCTTGTTGGAAGGCGATGCACTGCGGGCCGTCCATGATTTCGTCGGTCACTTCGTATCTCCGCAAATCCCATCAGCCTTTCAACGAGAAACGTCTCGCATTTCATTCACTTCTCCCGCGTCACCTTCGGCAGTGTGACACAGGTTTCTCTCAATTCAAACGCCAAGCCGCACGAATCTCAGCGACCACTTCGCCGGCTTGCTTCTGTTGTCCGGCGGGAACGAGCACGCGGCGCGTTTCCAGCATCTCGCCGCCGCGAGGCGCATGGCTTCGGACGGTGAATTCGATCCGAACCGGTTCATCCGGTAAGACTTGGACCTCGATCAACTGCTGATTGAACACTCCAAACAGGAATTCGCCGTTTGCGTAGGCGAAGTCGCGATGCAGGTAGCTGTCTGGTGGCGAAAGTTTTTGATCCCGGCCCCAGACACGTCGGCGGATGACTCGGGAGTAATACGCGCCGGCGAGCAACAGCGCGACAAACGCACATGTTCCGATGACCGCAATGAGCAGGCCACCGACATCAGGATTGTTTGTCGAGAACACCTGCACGGTGAGTAAGAGCAGACCGATGGGGATGCCGATCAAGAGCGGAACCACCACAGAATTGCGAAAATCTCGCCGCAGCAAAGAAGATTCAGCGATCTGAAACGCCTCCCATTCCTCGGGACGATAACTCCAATGGACCAGGTAGTCCCCGATTCGGATCAGACCGACGAACCGGTGGACTCGCCTCGCCATGAACCCCGCCATGAACGAACCGCAAAGCAGGCCGAACGCCAACGCGCAGGACACGAACGCAACGGCAATGAAGCCTTCTCGGGACTTCCCCTCCATGACATCGTCCCGCGACAGGAATGCCACCAGCGACAGCCCGATCGCGAGGAAGACCAGTCCCAGTGCGAGACAGATCCAACAGACTCGAAAATAGGGATTTCGGATCACTTTTCGCATTGTCACGGACCCACGGAACGGAATCATCGAGTCGTACCGGATGAGCATTGCCCACCATTCCAATTTGATTGGGGGCGGTACCACCCTACTCTGGCTAACAGCTAATCGCTCTCACCCAATCGCCACGTCCAACACCCACAGGATCAAACCCTTGGCGAGGTGCATGCGGTTGTCGGCTTGTTGGAAGGCGATGCACTGGGGGCCGTCCATAATTTCGTCGGTCACTTCCTGGCCGCGCTTGGCGGGGAGGCAGTGCATGAAGCGGGCCGACTTCGGGGCGAGCTTCATCAGTTTCGCGTTGACCTGGAACGGCAGGAAGACCGCGCGGCGCTCCGAGTCCTCGGCCTCCTGACCCATGCTGGTCCAGACGTCGGTGTAGACGATCGAGGCGTCCTTGAGGGCCGTCTTGAAATCATCGGCCTGCGTCACGTCGGCCGTGGGGATGCGTTTCTTCAGCGTCTGGAGAAACTTGTCGCCGAGCTTGTAGCCCTCGGGGGCGCACACGACGAACGAGGCACCGCACTGCGCGGCGGCGATCGCCAGCGAACTGGCGACGTTGTTGCCGTCACCGATGAACGCGATCTTCTTGCCGCGCACGTCGCCGAAGACTTCCTGCATCGTGAACAGGTCGGTCAGGGCCTGACACGGATGCCGTTCGTCCGACAGGCCGTTGATGACCGGTTTCCCCGAGAACTCGATGAAGTTGTCGATCAGCTTTTGCGAGAACGTGCGGAGGGCGATCACGTCGCTGTAGCCGCCGATCACGCGGGCCACGTCCTTGACCGCCTCGCGCCCGCCGATGCCCGCCTCACGCGCTTCGAGAAAGATGCTGCTGCCGCCAAGCTGCATCATGGCCGCGTCGAAACTGAGCCGCGTGCGCAGCGACGGCTTTTCAAACACCGCCGTGAGAACCCGCCCCGCCAACAGTTGCGGCCGGTCCCCCTTCGCCAGCCGGGCCTTCAGTTCGCGGGTCAGATTGAAGATGGCCTCAACGTCGGCCGGTTTGAGTTCGAGAAGCGAATTGAGATGACGCATGAGAAACAGTCCGAATGACGAAGTGCGAAGTTGGAAAGCAGCGAAGAGGCCGCGCCGATCAACGGTGAGGACTGGGTGGCTCGGGGTCTTCGCTGGTGATTTCTGTCATTGGTCTTCGTTTCGGATTTGAGATTTCAAATTTCAGATTTGCGAAGTCAGAACTACGCCGCTTCGTTAGCCATCTCCCGCAAGACGGTGCTGATCACCGCGCAGCCCTCGTCCACCTGTTCGGCGGTGATGTTGAGCGGCGGGAGGAGCCGGACGACCGTGTCGTGGGTCGCGTTGATCAGCACGCCCCGCTCCATGCACTTCGCCACCGCCGGAGTCGCGGGGATGGCCAGTTCGACACCGATCATCATGCCGCGGATGCGCAGATCCTTGATGATCGGCAGTTCTTCCCGCAGCTTGGTGAAGTGCTGCCGGAACCGGTCCGCCATCTTGCGACAGTTGTCGAGCAACCCCTCTTCTTCGATGGTTCGGATCGTGGCGATGCCGGCGGCCATCGCGAGCGGATTGCCGCCGAACGTGCTGGCGTGCATCCCCGGTCGCAGGCTGGGGGCGATGTGATCGCGGCAGACAAACGCCCCGCAGGCGACGCCGGCCGCCAGGCCCTTGGCCAGTGTCATGATGTCCGGTTGGACGGCCGAATGCTGGTAGCCGAACCATTGCCCCGTGCGGCCGATCCCGGTTTGAACCTCGTCGAAAATCAGCAGCATCCCCCGTTCATCGCACAATTCACGGAGTCCCTTCAAAAACGACTCGTCCGCGATGTTGACTCCCCCTTCACCCTGGACTGGTTCCAAAAGAATGGCGCAGGTTTCGTCATCGACCAGTTGCCGCACCGCCTCCAGATCGTTGAACGGCGCGTACCGGAAACCGGGCAGCAGCGGTCCCAATCCTTCGTGATACTTGGGCTGCGCGGTCGCGGTGACGGCCGCGAATGTTCGTCCATGAAAGCCGTTGGTGAACGTGATCGCACGAAACTTGTGCGGCCCGCAATGCAGCCGGGCCAGCTTGATCGCCCCTTCGTTCGCTTCGGCTCCGCTGTTGGCGAAGAAGGCTTTCCCAAAGCTGCGCGAGCAGATCGCTTCGGCGAAGTCACCCTGCGCTTCGGTGAACCACGTGTTGGGGACGTGAATCAGGTGTGCGACCTGGTCCTGAACGGCGCGGACCACCTTCGGAGGACAATGTCCGAGAATGTTGCAGCCCCAGCCGGGGAACAGGTCGAGATACCGTTTCCCCTCGGCATCCCAAACAGCGGTCCCCTCGCCATGCACGATGCAGACGGGGTAGCGCTTGTAGTTCGGAATCACGTACTTGCCGAACTGCTCAATGGTTTGCTGACTGGTGCGAGTGGCGGCGGGGTGCATGAGTAGCTCTTAGCTGTAAGCTTTTAGCGATTAGCCAAAGGCAAGTGAGGAGAGGAACCGTTGTGGGGTTGCGTGGTCTTGGTTTTCGGTCGTGCTGTGAGGAAGATTTCTTCTGGCTAATCGCTGACAGCTAGCAGCTTCCCAGCTATTTGCGCAGCGTTCCAATCAAGCCGGTCAACATGCGGCGGACTTCTTGGAGTTGGTTTTCAAGTTTGGAGTATGTTTCGTCGGACAGATAACCCAAGTCGTGAGCCAGCAGCAGTTGGTAGTCAAGTTCGCTCGCCGAGCCGGACGCGATGTCGCAGAATCGAGCGAGTTCGGCATCTCCGTTTCGACCGCATCCTTCGGCCAAATTCGAGGGGATCGAAACCGCCGAACGCCGCGACTGGCTCGTCAAACCATAGAGTTCGTCGGAAGGCCAAGTCCGAGTTGCTGAATACGTGTCCAGCACCAGCCGATGCGACTTCTGCCACACGAACAGATCGCGGTAGTTCTTCACGACTGCCTTCCCCTTTCTACGCTTCCCGTTGATTCTGCTCTTGTTCTTCTCTGGCTAACAGCTAATCGCTATCAGCTACTCCACTATTTCCGTCCCAATTCCCTCGTTGGAATAAATTTCCAGCAGCACCGAGTGCGGGATGCGGGCGTCGATGATGTGGACCTTTTTGACGCCCGCTTCGAGTGCTTCCAGTGCCGCTTCGACTTTCGGCACCATGCCGGCGTCGATGATTCCGTCGCGGATCAGCTTGCGACATTGAGCCGCATTGAGGTGCGACTGCAGCGCGCTCGGATCCTTCCGGTCGAGAAAGATTCCCGGCACGTCGCTGAGGAAGACCAGCTTCTCGGCCTGGATCAAGCGGGCCACCGCGGCGGCGGCGGTGTCGGCGTTGACGTTCAGCTTGGCCCCGCCTTCGTCCAGCGCGACCGACGGCAGCACGGGAATCACACCCTCGCGGCAAGTCATCAACAGCAAGTCGCGATCGATGTCTGTGACCTCTCCGACACGGCCGAGGTCGATCGGTTCGCCGTTCTCGCCCGGCAGCATCAGTTTCCGGCCGCGTAGGCAGTTGACCGTCTGATAGTGCAGGCCGCGGGCGTCGCCCCCCTGGCGGATGATTTCTTCCACCAGCCCCTGACAGATGTCGCCGCACAGCGTGCGGGCCACGATTTCCAGTGTTTCGTCGTCGGTGTAGCGCCGTCCCTGAACGAACCGGGGTTGGATGCCGGCCTGCGACATGGCGGCGTTGATCGCCTTGCCGCCGCCGTGAACCAGGACCGGTCGCATGCCGACGGTCGACATGAAGATCACATCGGTCAGGAAGTTTCGGACGGCCTCGGTTTCTTCCATCGCGCTGCCGCCGAGTTTGATGACGACATGGCGGCCCCGGAACTGGCGAATCCAGCCCAGCGCTTCGACCAACACGTCGGCCTTTCGAACAGCTTCATCGAAGTTTTGCGGCATCAATCGGTCCAACAGAAACGGTCGCGGGGAAAAGCCCGGATTCTAGGGTGATGTTTCGAGAAGAGTCAATCGGCGGGAGGTTGATGGCACTCGGGTCATCAGTCATTGCGAAGGGTTGCGTTCACGGACAGGTAAGAAACCTGTCCCACGTTTCCGGCAATCACGTCAACTCACCCGCGATGCGCAGGAAGTTTCGCAGCAATTCGATGCCGCTTTCGGTCAGGAAACTCTCGGGGTGAAACTGCACACCGTGGACGGGATGGATTCGATGCCGCAGACCCATGATCTCGCGCGGGTGACCGGGGAATTCGGCCCAGGCACTCAGTTCCAGCTCGTTGCTGAGCGTGGCTTCGGGAACGATCAGGCTGTGATAGCGCGTGGCGATGAACGGATTCGGCAGACCGGCGAAGACACCGCGTCCGTCGTGATGAATGGGCGAGACCTTGCCGTGCATCAGTCGTTCGGCACGGACCACCGGTGAATGATAGACCTCGGCCAGTGATTGGTGTCCCAAACAGACCCCCAGCGTGGGAATGGTCGGTCCCAAGGCCCGGATCAAGTCCATCGAGATACCCGCTTCATGCGGCGTGCAGGGACCGGGCGACACAACAATCCCGCGCGGCTTCAGGGCCGCGATTTCGTCGACAGTGATCTGATCATTGCGGGCCACGCGCACGTCGATTCGCGGATCGATCTCGCCGAACCGCTGGACTAGGTTGTAGGTGAAGGAATCGTAGTTATCGAGAATGAACAGCATCGCAGGCGAAACCAAAATGAGGGTTGGTGGAACCGACGGCGCAGCGGACCGTCGGCACAGTTCATGGTGCGCGCAAGTTTCCACGGTGTCCGACCCGAAGTAAACCGAAGCGGGGGATTTCGTCGCCGCATCGACGACGCGAACCAGCCGGAAACGTCTGTGAGCGTCCCCGTGGTCGATGCGGTCACGTTGCGGCAACTCTTCACCACGGGCCAGCGGCGAAGGGCGGGCGCTGGATTGCGTCGCCAGTTGCGGGACACGGTGCGGGCTCAAAGAAGGTGAGAGGCCGGGACGTTGCGGGTAACGTCCCGGCCTGAGTCGGCATGAGATTAGACGTGGGTCTGTTAGCGGAGCGTGGTCCGTCTCCCTCGGACCGGCGGGAATTTTGGAATCTCGGATTCGTCGGGTGACGTTCCGGGAATTCTTTGTTTGGGTGATGTTTCACACCGAAGGGACAGTCTTGCACGGACCGTGCCACTGACGGTTGCGACCGGCCCGTCTCCCGTCACAATCCGCTCTAACGAACTTCACCAGCAACAGATGTGAAAAGTTTCATGGCGAATGTAAGAAACGGCTCCCACGCTCGTTTTGTAATTCTTACGCGCGACGGGCGTTGTAAGAATTGCAAATACAATCGGCGGAACGGCAACTTCGACGTCAGCCTTCGTTCGGCCTGTTGCGGAGTAACAGGGCGACGTGCTTCTCAATTCATGACCTCGATCTGCAATTGCCCGATGACAAGCATCAGAGGCGCAAAACTGCTGAGGGGGCTGGCCCCGTCGTCTGCCAAGCTAGATTCCGACAGCCTCAAGTGGGCGCAACCAATCCCGCCGCGTCCCATTGTGGCGTCCAACGGGATCCAATGTCCGTCGAGGTTGGCTTCGGTCCACATGTGTCCGCCGAAGGCGCTCAGACTGTCGACGTACACCAAGCCCACGACGACTCGCGACGGAATTCCCTTGGCACGCAACATCGCAGCCAGCAGCACCGCGTGCTCGGTGCAGTCGCCTTCCATCGTCTTGGCCACTTCGGCGGCTGAGGCCATCGCCGTCGAGAAGTTCTTCTTTGCGAGCTTTTCGTACACGTACTTTTCCATCTTGCGGGCGACCTGTGCGGGGTTCGTCGCGTCGCCCGCCGCCTTTTGAGCATGTTCCTTCACGCGTTCATCGTCGGACTGCAGGTACTGGGATGACTCCAGAAACTCCTTGTCCCCCGGACGAATCGCCGCCTGCTCGGGGATGGGGAGTGCGATGATCGTGACTTCGGCGATGTCGTCCCCGATCTTCTTGACCGTCTGAGTCTCACCGGACGGCAATGCGCTCTCGGGGTTTTGTCCCTTGGTGGTGATGCGATACCGGATCTTCTTCGTAGCATGCGGATCGGGAATCCGCTTGACCTTGACCAGCATGCTGACCGCCATGTCGAGATCCTTGCCGGAGATGGCCTTGAGCGCCTCCTCTTTCGAGACGAGGTACGTCACCATTTCCCCGAAGAGCACGCTGGTTGAGGCCTTGAGCATGTCCCCCTTGTCATCTGCGAACCCGGTCGTCACCAGTCCGGGCAGTACGGACTGAGTCATCTTGACCTTCATCAGTCGCCGGACCTTGCCGTCAACCAGAGTGGTGTCTTCCAAATCGGTAGCATCCAGCTTGATCGTGGCGACTTTGTTGAATTCTGGCATGAACGCCTCAAACGACCGGGATTCGCCCGGCTTCAACGGCGAGTTCTTCAGGGCGCGATCCTGAAACGTCGGCGATTTCACGTCCTTTCGCCATGCCTGAGACGATTCCTTCAGCTTGCCGTTGACGGTTTGCTTCAGTATCAACTTGTCCCCTTCGACCGTACCCACAGTCGACGTGCTGGTCGCGGGAGGATTCGCCATTTCAAAACTGAATCGCAACAAGTCGCCATTGAGGGTGTCTTCCGTCATCAGGGTCAGCCTGATCACGATTGGTTGTCCGAACCGCTTCATGGTCGTGTTGGTGACATTCGATGTGCGGACCACGGACTTACCATCCTGCTCGACCGGCTCAACCACGGTGTGGGCGTATCCGATCCGCTGACCGCTGATGTAGATGACCTGCCAGGATTCTTCCCGTTCGATCTTGGCGGGGACCGACGGCTCGGCGGCCGTTGCGAGCGGGGCCGTTGCGACGGTGGCCGACAGAAGCATCAAAAGCAGCCACGGATGGGCGATCGCCCGGAGTGGCTGGCCCGACTTCGACTGGCTTGTTGATCTGCTGAACATGAAGAGGGTTCCTGTGAGAAGTACACCTGCGTGACCGGCCTCGCCGTTCGTCGGCGCACTGGTTTCTGGCGGAGAAGTATACCGTCGGTGATGTCGCGGTGTATCGGTGCGTACAAAGTCACCAGTGCCACGGAGACGGCCCCCGACCTCTTTCAAAGAGCTCGGACAGTCCGCACAGGCCATCCGTTCCGTCACCGGTTGGCGACACAGTGTCCAGAGACTGGCGACTGCCGTCTCAACCGGTATTGCCGGCCGGGTCGACGCACTTGTCAGCGGCTTCCCCGGTTGCCCAATGGTCTTGCGTCGATCGGTCGCGCCCGTCGGCAATGACCACGCGGGCGGATTTTTCGGTGAACCAGTTGACCTCGACGACAGAATTCCAACGCGAACGGAAATTCGATTTCGAAGCGGTAAAAAATTGCGTGCTAGAGTTGCTTCGATGCGACGCAGACAGTTCTCAGAGACCGCCGAGATTTCGGGTCACGCCGTTTGATCCAACGCGAACAAAACATCCGACCGCAATCGGGCATTGAGGGGAGTTGACGACCATGGGGTTCTTGAAACGCTTCTTCAAGAACACGTATCGCGACGGCGAACCGAAACACGGTGGCAGCAGCTTCGAGAACCTCAGCGAAGAGCAGCTCGACACCCACATGAAGATCGCCCGATACGGTTCCTTCTCACTGACGGACGCCGTCCGCCCGTCGTACGACCTGCAGATCGTTCCGCAGGCCGGCTACCGGCACGACACCTACCATGACCGCGAATCCGGCATCAAGATCCCGGTGATCATGGTGGCCGCCAGTCGCGAGATCCTGACCGACTTGTTCTTTGAGTTGCTTGATCCGCTCGGGAATGAAGTCGACATCGTCTTGGAAACCAGCCACGAACGGTCGGGCGGTCATCAGGATCTGTACCGCGAAGACATCGACCTGCCCGTGCTCAAGAGCATGCTCTACGACTTCGAAGACCTGCTGCTGCACGACGGCTGCAGCGGGCTGGCCGTACTCAATCCCAACATTCCGATGGAAGTCCAGTTCGACGAACACAAACTCCTGATCCTGTACGGGCATGAACTGGTGGACTTCGAAGACATCCTGGATGACTACGGCCTGGCCTGCCGCGAAGACATCAAGTTCATCACCGAGGCCGAGCATGTCCACTCGTCAACCGAAGAGTTCTCCCGGAACTTCGAGCAGATGA
>JAYTIB010000394.1:0-12543 GCA_043732205.1 Schlesneria sp.
AGAGGTTCGTTGCGGCCCCCGTCAGTTGACGCTGGCGGGGGCTTTTTTCTGTGACAAAGTTCTGTGACAAGACGTTTTCGAGACTATCCAGTTGGTGACATAAGTCATTTTCCGGATTGAAGTACACCCCGCTGGGCTCGAACCAGCAACCTTCGGTTCCGTAGACCGATGCTCTATCCAATTGAGCTAGGGGTGCAGCGAGACAATCGCGACCTCGCGACCCACCCGACACTGGTGGGAGAGTCTAGCGAAATGCAAAGCCGATGCAAGGCTCGCAGCCTGATTGAATGCCCACCGACGGTTGCATCACCGAGATTGCGAACATCGAATGAGAACCGTGATGACGTCGAAACTTGCGGGATGACTTCCGCGGTGGACCATGAGAGCACCACAGCAGGAGTTGTTCGAACTGCGGGAGTTACTCGGTCAGGACGTTACTCGATGGCGATGGTGGCCCAGCCGTTGTTCGATTTGATGGACGTGATACGGGGAGCGGGCCCGCTGCCACGCCAGAACGCCGACGGCAGCGCTCGGTCGAATTCGAGCGGGATCAGATCGGCTTCAATCACCTTTTGGATGGCGGTTTCCATGATCGTCGGTGGCGCGGTGGGATCGGTGCGGTCCTGGGCAACAACTGTCGGCGTTCCCGCCACCCATCGGATGTTGTTCCCGGTCACTTCGGTTTGATACGGGATCGTCACGACCATCGGCGGGAGAAACGCCTGTCCCGCCGGTTTGAACTGCGCTTTGATGGTGACGAGCAGCCGGTCGCGTTCCAGACGCAACGTCATCGGCTCGGTGTCATCAAACTCGATGTCTGTGACGAAGTCGGCCGTACCGGGGAACGCCGGCAGATCGTTCACGGTGGACTCGCCCTCGTCGGACCGGCCGCCGGCAAGGGACAGGAGCGATTTCTCCAGTTCACGCAGCTTCTTGTCGGTGGTCTTGAAACCCTTCAGACCGGCCCGATCGACAAGCGTGTTCAGCAGGCTTTCGTGGATGGAAAGCCGCACGCCGTTTTCTCCATCCGATGTCTCGTTGAACGCGGCAATCGGGGCCGCGGCCTTGGGGTCTCCGACGAACAACTCGTGGAAGAGATGTGAATCCGTGGTCCAAACCGATTGCGAGGAGGGCAACAGCCTGACCGAATCCAACCACTTGCGGAGAGGCTCCAACTGCCGGTTGGCCTGGGCCAGTTGCGAGTCGACTTCGCCGTCGAACGTGGGAAAGAGTTTCTCGGCCAGTCGGTCGCGCGCGACAGCCTCACCCGCAGCCTTCTGTCGCTCGGCAGCCCGGTAGGCGATGCGATCGGCGAAACCTCCCAACAGCGTTCCCGTCAGCGGCGTCATCGCGCCGATCGTCTGATTCCGGGCGCGGATGAAGACGGTCGCGTGACGGGTGGAAAGCTGCACTCCGTCAAAATAGACCTCTTTCACCGCGTAGAACTGCTGCTGGCCCGCGGTGTCGATCATCGCCTGCGGGGTGACTCCGGTGGTCAGCGTCTGCACATCGCCGTTCAGGACGAGCGCGATCCGGGCGTGATCGGATGAGGGAACAAGATCCGCGCGCAGCTTCGACACGGTCGTCTGGCGTCCGGTGACTTGAGCACCGAGGATCACGTCCTGCACGGGCCCTGGTTCGGTGCGGTCCTGGGCGATCAACTGGTTGAGAAACGATTCGCTGACGGCGAGGCGCAGATTGGCCGGCCCGGTCGATCGTCGAGCCTCAACGGGAAGCGGCGTTGGACTCGCATCTTGGGCTCGGTTCGCAGGCGCGAAATTGGAGGTGATGGGCACGGGTCGCGTTGGTCCCACCAAGATTGGGGCGGGAGCAAACGGAGAAACAGGGACTCCAGGTCCGAAGGCGGGCGGTCCGACGAACACGGGGCGTGCGTCGAATGCCGACGCAGGTCGCGGATAGAACACGGGAGGCGGAAAGAATCCCGGGGCCGGTCCGATCGACAGCGGCGGAGTCGTTCCAGCCGCTGCCGGAAACGAGGGACCGAGACCCGATTCCAACGGCACCGGTGGTTGCGCCGCGACATCCCGCGCGGTGCCGCACACGACGATCACCATCATGATTCCGCACAGGGATCGATGCAGACGACGGATGTTGCGAACCTGGATCAGACACATGATTCCACCTGTCCTGAATGCGGAGCGTTTGGGCTGTCCGACAAATCCTACAAAGGTCGGCGAAGGAACTGGTAGAGATTTCAAAACCCAAGGAACGCCGACTGGCGTTGGATCGGAATGGACTGTTGCAAACGTACCCCGGATTTGCCGCGGATGCTCTGCCGTTCATGGCGTTGGCGGGCCAACGCTTGTTGACAAAACACCACAGGAGCCTACCGCGTGATTGACCGGGCGCGTTGACGGATTGTTTTGTCTCGCGGCCGCCGGGATCGTCTCTGCCTCATCGGCTCCTGATCGCAAGCCGCATGCCGACGTCACAATCGTTGCCGCAGGGATCAAGACGGCCGAGACAACAATGACACTCACACTCACAGGGCTTGTGAGTCGTTGTGGCGTGGGTTTCAACCCACGCAAGATGTCATACCGCGTCGGCTAAAGCCAACGCGACATCTTGTGGCGCACCGCCTTGAACTTGAAAGATTCACATGCTCACCGTGTGAAGCGTCGAGTTGCCGGGCATTCCAACCGGCCTGTTTGTGTCGATTGTGGCGGGGAAACCGCCAAGGCGATATGAATACGGTGAGCGGTCATCCGTCGGCAGACGATTGATCGCGGACGTTTTAGCGATTCACACAACACAGAAAGTTCAACGATGTCGACTCCCCTGTTTGATTTGACGGACAAGGTGGCACTGGTGACCGGCGGCAGCAAGGGGCTCGGCAAAGCCATGGCGCGGGGATTTGCCGAGGCGGGCGCCGACGTGGTGATCTCCAGCCGGCATCCGGACGAATTGGAGTCGGCCCTGGTCGAGATCCTGGCGGGAACGAATTCGCGGGGGAAGTGGTTCGTGGCCGACATGACCGACCGCGCGGCGGTCGACAAGCTGGCTCGCGATGCCCTCGAAGCGATGGGGCACATCGACATTCTCGTCAACAACGCGGGGTCCAATGTTCCCCAGGCGGTCGACGCCATCGACGACGACAAGTGGGACCGCATTGTCGAACTCAATCTAACGTCGTGCATGCGGTTGACCCGGGCGCTGGTTCCGCAGATGAAGAGCCGGCGCTGGGGCCGGGTCATTCACATCTCGTCGGTGATGGGACTGACGTCCAAACCGGGCCGCAGTGCGTACTCAGCGACCAAGGCCGCGTTGATCGGCATGACGCGGGCGATGGCTCTGGACGTGGGAGAGTTCGGGATCACGGTCAACAGCATCGCGCCCGGACCGTTTCTGACGGATCTGCCCGCGAGTGTGCTCAGTCAGGCGGAACTCGACAGCTTCGCCGAGCGGACCGCCGTCGGACGATGGGCCGATCCACGGGAACTCGCCGGGCCGGCGTTGCTGTTGGCGAGCGACGCGGGAAGCTACATCACGGGAACGACGCTGCTCGTGGATGGAGGTTTGCTCGCGAAGGGGTTTTGATCGCGGTTCCGCTTTGGCATCGGCTCCAAGGCAACGGAAGGGAGTCCGGGTGCAAGCACTGCGACTGAGAGGCTCTCCGAGAAGGGGTCGGGAGTCTTTTTCATGCCGCACGACATCGCACAACAAACCTCAAATCGAGACCGTGCGGCATGAAAAAGACTCCCGACCCCCTGGCCACGGGTGCTTTTCGGACAGCCTCTGAGTTGACCGGTTTGTCCGACTGGCGCAGTGCGACCGTTGAAGTCCAACTCATCACGTCGAGAACTTCACGAAGCGGTTGATTAAAAGGCTGAAAGCCGCCGAACGAATTTGGATGCCCGTGACATCGTGCGGATAGAATGCGATCGCCCCACCATTACGAGGCCGTTTTCAGACTGGAGTCCTAGCCATGATCCGACCATCCCGCATTGCTGCCGCTGTTGCTTGTGTGTGTATTGCACTCTCGACCGCTCCCCAACTAAACGCCAGCCACGGACACGGTGGCGGCGGAGGAGGTGGTGGACATAGTGGCGGTGGTGGACACATGGGTGGTGGTGGCGGACACATGGGTGGTGGCGGACACATGGGGGGATTCAGTGGAGGCCACGTTGGAGGTGGCCATGTGGGCGGGTTCAGTGGCGGCGCTCAGCACTTTGGCGGCGCTCAGCACATCGGTGGTGCCCAGCACTTCGGTGGAGCGCAGCACATCGGTGGTGCCCAGCACTTCGGCGGGACTCAGCATCTCGGCGGTGTGCAGCACTTTGGCGGTGTGCAGCACAACGGGATTCAGTCCGGAGCGATTCATCATCAGAACTCAATCGGGACATTGCAGCACAACGGTGTCCAGCAACATCCGGGGAATGCCGCGACGCACCACCAGTTGAGTGCGCCGTTCTATCAGAATCACGCGAATCACCTTGGATCGACGTCGCTGGGAAACAACTCGGTCCAACACCGAGTGAACGCGACGAATCTCGGCAACGCGCAGCACCACGGTTCGCAGTTCCTGCAAAACCACAATGCGCAGTCGCTTCGCAATTCCAGTCTGTCGTCACAGGCCGGGTTGCAGCACCACGGCTCGCAGTTCCTGCAAAACCACAATGCGCAGTCGCTTCGCAATTCCAATCTGTCGTCACAGGCCGGGTTGCAGCACCACGGTTCGCAGTTCCTGAACAGTCACGGCACGCAGACGACGAACGCACTGCATCACCCCGGATCATCGAATCACACGGGATCCCAGAATCAAGGATTGCAGAACCATCGCCTCGGCGGGAACAACGCGACTCAGGGGAATTCGTCGTTTCTGGCCCATCACCACCAATCCGGCAACACGGGTAACACGATTCTGGGGAATCATCACAGCGCGACGGGAAACACGCTCGGACTGCACCATCAGCAGAACTCGTTGCACCAGGGAACGAATCACGTCGGGAACTACGTCCACAACAACCTGGTCCAGAACTTCAATTACCGTCACAACCACAATGGCGGATTCGGCGGCGTAGGTGGTGGCGGCGGCGTGGCGGGCTGGCACAATCACGGATGGGGCGGGTCCGGTTACCGTTGGGGCGGCGGGTATGGAGGATATGGCGGATATGGCGGATACGGCAGAGGATTCGGGTACTCCGGCTTTGGATTTGGACTGGGACGGTTCGGATACGGCTGGGGATTTGGACTGGGGAACTACGGCCTGTTTGGTTATCCCCGTTGGGGGTGCTTTGCCTATCAACCGTATTGCTCCTATGGAGGATACGGATCTGGTGGGTATGGCTACGGCGGATACGGATCTGGCGGGTATGGCTATAGTGGCTACGGCGGGTACGGCTACGGTGGCTACAATAACTACGGCTCATACGCCAGCCTGTCGCCGGGGTTGATGGGCTACGGGTATGGGGTCAACTACGCTCCCTATGGTTCGCCGACGGCCATCATCACCTCCACCCCCGCGGTGATGTCCGACGCACTGGCTCCGCTGGCAGCCTCAACACCCACGCAGGTCGCCAGCGCCGATCCCCAATCGGCGGTCGCGGGAGCATTGCCCACGGCCGAGCAGTACGCCCAAATCGGTGAGACCGCGTTCAAGGCGCGGGACTACAAGAGTGCGGTCCGGGCCTGGCGGCACGGCTTGGTCGACGATCCGAACAACGGAATGCTGGTGTTGATGCTCTCGCAGGCGCTGTTCGCCACCGAGCAGTTCAACGAAGCGGCCGGTGCAACCCAGTTTGGCATGCAGTTGCTGCCACAAGAAAAATGGGAG
Organism: Schlesneria sp.; assembly: GCA_043732205.1. Classification (GTDB taxonomy): domain Bacteria; phylum Planctomycetota; class Planctomycetia; order Planctomycetales; family Planctomycetaceae; genus Schlesneria. The sequence continues at coordinate 5,795 of JAYTIB010000394.1, forward strand.
ACTGTCGTCAAGAACTACCGCGAACTGTATGGCAAGGTTGACGACTACACGAATCAATTGCGGGCCCTCGAAAAGGCGGCTCGTGAAAAGGCCGATGACCCCGCCCTGCGGTTCATGCTCGGCTATCACTACGGGTTCTTGGGCTATCCCAAGGAGGCTGTTCAGCAGTTGGAGAAGTGCGTCAGCTTGGCGCCTGAAGACGAGACCGCACAAAAGTTGTTGGAACTGTTTAGCGACAAACTGCCGAAGGATCCCGCCAAGAAGGACACGCCGCCGGCTCCCGCGAAACCTCCCGGCACCGGCACGTCGACCGACGCCGGGGCCACTCCGCCGCTGAATCCCGCGACGGTTCCTCCCGCTCCGAAAACGCCCGACGTTCCCGCCAGCGATCCGAAGAAGTCCGATGGCGACTGATCGGGGTTCGGAAAACCATCGCTCATCAACGTGGCCCGCTGGCGAACAATTCGCGAGCGGGCCACTGATGTTTCTGCGTCCCGGTTTCCAAAGCCGCCACGAGTGCGGAGCAATAGCCCGGATTATTCACCACGGAAAACACGGAAAGTCACGGAAGGGAAGAAGAGCAAGAAGTTGCGTGAAAGCTCTCATCCTGCGCAAGAATCGCAGTGCAAGGTGGCGACATTTTGCAACTCTTCCACTTCCGTGAGTTTCCGTGTTTTCCGTGGTTCCTCATGAATAATCCGGGATGGGCCCGCTGCGCGGGCCATGCGTTGATGATCGCCCGGTGAATTCGTTTCCATTGTTCAAAGGCCGTGTTGTTGCGAAGACAATCCTAAATGGACCAACTGTCAAAATTGCATCTACGCAGTTCTGCGCGAGCCACTTAAGATGATCACTGTCGGCACGCCACATTACCCAGGGCCGACGTTCTCGGAGGTCGGATCATGTCGGCCATCATCCCGATCGCTTCGGTTGCGAATTCACCCGGCGGCACGCTGCTGCCTCCCGGTCGAGAGAAATTCTGCACCGGACCTGTCGATGACTCCGCTTCCGGCTCCACGCCAGTTGTCGGTTGCGGGACCAACCGCGAACAAGAGATCGGCGAAGCGGGAGTGTTTCCGTTTACCCGCGGCATCCACGCCGACATGTACGGAGGACGCCTCTGGACGATGCGCCAGTTTGCGGGTTTCGGCACGCCCCGTCAGACGAACCAGCGGTTTCGATTCCTGCTCGAACAGGGCCAGACCGGATTGAGCACCGCGTTCGACCTGCCGACGCTGATGGGGCTCGACAGCGACAATCCCCGATCGGAGGGAGAAGTCGGACGCCTTGGTGTCGCCGTCGACACGATCGACGATATGCACCGGTTGTTCGACACGATCGATCTCGAACAGGTGTCGGTCTCGATGACCATCAACGCCCCGGCCGCAGTCCTGATGGCGTTCTATCTGGCCGCGGCTCAGGAACGGGGGTTCGATTGGAAACGACTGCGCGGGACGATTCAGAACGACATCCTGAAGGAGTTCCACGCGCAGAACGAGATCGTCTTTCCGGCGCAGCCGTCGGTGCGGCTGGTCGTCGATCTGATCGAGTTCTGCACGTCGCAGGTTCCGCAATGGAACACGGTGTCGATCAGCGGTTACCACATTCGCGAGGCGGGATCGACGGCCGTGCAGGAGTTGGCGTTCACGCTCGCCGACGGACGCCACTACGTGGACGAGACGCTGCGCCGGGGGTTGCCGATCGACAGCTTCGCACCTCGCTTAAGTTTCTTCTTCAACGCGCACAACGATCTGTTCGAAGAGGTCGCGAAATACCGGGCGGCGCGCCGCTTGTGGGCCGAGTTGATGCGCGACACGTACGGGGCACTCGACCCGTCGTCGTGGAAGCTCCGATTCCACGCCCAGACGGCCGGCGTCACACTGCAGGAGCGGCAGCCGGAGGTGAACCTGATCCGCGTGGCGTATCAGGCCCTGGCCGCGGTCCTCGGCGGCTGTCAGTCGCTGCACACCAACAGCATGGACGAGACCATCGCCCTGCCGACCGAACACGCCGTCACGCTGGCATTGAGGACTCAGCAGGTGCTCGCCCACGAAACGGGGGTCGCCGGCAAAGTCGATCCGCTGGGGGGCAGCGAACTGGTCGAGACGATGACCCGGCAGATGCATGACGACGCGGTCCGTTACTTCGAGCGCATCACGTCGGCGGGAGGCATGCTCAGTGCGATCAACACCGGGTTCTTCCGGCGCGAGATCGCCGAGGCGGCGTATGCCGATCAACAGGCGGTGGATCGCGGTGAACGGGTGATCGTCGGCCTGAACCGGTTCTTCGAACCACCGAGTTCGTCGCTGGAGGTCATGCAGGTCGACTTGTCCGTCGAGTCCGAACAGGTCGCATCGCTGCACGCGGTGAAGTCGCAACGGAATGCCAGCGAAGTGGGCGGAGCGCTCTCCGACATTCGCCGCAGTGCCGCGACGGGCGAGAACGTTTTCCCGGCACTGCTGGCGGCGGCCAAGTCGCGGGCGACCGTCGGTGAAATCATGTCGGCCCTCGCGGACATCTTCGGACGCCACGTCTTGCACGAACAGTAGGAACGTGTCCTGGAATTACGCCGCGATTCGTCCCGTCGGCGGAGCGACGGGACGGCTTCGAGACTACGCCACAAATCACGAAGTTAATTTTGGACAGGTTCTGAAGTTGATCTTGGACAGGTACTAAGGAGCGGCGCACCAATAACTGTCGGACATCGAGATTCGTAGTCCGGACGCCTTCGTCCGGACGAGGGCGTCCGGCGTCACAAATGAGGAGCGAGGTGATGGGTGACATCGCAATCGCAACGGAAACCTCCGTCGACACGGCGGCAATGACTGCGGACACTGCGCGCGCATCAGTCGCATCTGTCACGACTCCGTCCGTCGCCGGCACTGCGCGACGAGTGGTTCTGGCGAAGGTGGGGCTCGACGGACACGATCGCGGGATCAAGGTGATCGCGCGCGGACTGCGCGACGCCGGCTTTCACGTGATCTATGCGGGAATCTGGCAGTCGCCCGAAGCGGTGGCCCAGGCGGTGGCGGACGAGGACGCCGACTGGCTGGGGATCAGCCTGCTCAACGGCGCCCACATGACGCTGGTGCCGCGCGTCCTGGACCAATTGCGTTCGCATCACGTCGCGGATGCCGGAGTCGTGCTGGGGGGAATCATTCCCGCCGGCGATGTGCAATCGCTGAAGATACTGGGAGTCGCCGCCTGCTTCGGACCGGGAACACCGATGACGGAAATTGTCGGCACTCTGAATTCGCGGCCCCGTTCGATGGCTGGCGACATCGGTGACATGGTGAGCCGCATCTGTCAGCGCGACCGGCGGGCGTTGTCGCAGTTGCTGACGCATCTGTCCGACGGTGTTGAAGTCGACGCGATTCGAACCGCATTGCAACGATCACAATCCAGTCCGACCGAACCGACGTCATCGTCAGGCGGTGGCCACAGTGGCCGGACGATCGCCTTCACGGGGAGCCCCGGCGTCGGCAAGAGCTCATTGATCGCCCGGCTGCTGACGGAGCTGCGCGCGTCGCACCAAACGGTGGCTGTCCTGTCGTGCGATCCGCAAAGCCCCATCACCGGGGGTGCCCTGCTCGGTGACCGCATCCGCATGGCGGGTGTACTGCCGGACGAGGGAGTCTTCATCCGCAGCCTGGCGACCCCGAGTGGATCGCAAGGCGTCGCCCCCAATTTGGATGTGATGGTTCAAACACTGGCCTTGTTCGGATTCGACGTGATCCTGATCGAGACCGTCGGAGTCGGGCAAGGGGATGTGGCCGTCCGCGGATGCGCAGAGACAGTGGTGGCGCTGCTGCAACCCGAGTCGGGTGACTCGATCCAGTGGGAAAAGGCGGGCCTGCTGGAAATCGCGGATGTGATCGTGATTCACAAGTCCGACCTGCCGGGCGCCGACCGCCTGGCAGCCGATCTGAGCGCGGATCTGCACTTGCCCGGATGTCGCCCAATTCCGTTGGTTCCAATCAGCGCCGTCGATCAAACCGGGCTGGTCCGATTGTTGGAAGTGCTCCAACTGCCGAGATGAATTGAATCCTCAATTGAGGACAACGATCGGATGGCCGCGATAAGGCTGATACGATCCCGCCCCCGGCGATATTCACCCTGCCCAGCCGGGAGTGAATGAAAGTGTCGGCGTGTGCGTTGACTCGTGACAACTCTATCGGCGCGGCAGTATCTGAGGACGCCGATGGTATTCGGGGTTTATGGCGTCTATCGGTTGCCCGCGCGGACGCTCGGGATCGAAGAGAAGTCGTCGGGGCGGTTGGGCGGATCGGGTTTTGAGCTGGTCAATGTGTGGGAGAAGGAACGCGGATTGACTGCCAGCGGGCCGACTTCGCAAGGTGCATTCATGGCTTGGAAAGCTCGACCAACGAGGGTTGCCGCAGTCCTTCACGGAAAAAGAGGGCGTGATAGCGGTCGAGTTGTTTGAGCCGATCGGCAACGCGACGGGCTTGGTCGGAAGTGGTAATGTTCTTGGCGAGGAGATTGGCGTCTTGTTCGGTCAGGCGCAGTAACAAGTAGCTCGCGATTTGCGAGTAGAGCGCCGGATCAAAGTCCCGCGCCGATTGCGAGGCGAGAATGAGAGACAAGCCAAACTTCCGGCACTCCGCCGCCAGTCGCGGAATCAACCGCAACCGGCTCGCGCGATGCGCTTCATCGAAGACGACCGCATGCGTGATGCGGCCTTGGACTCCGCGCCGGAACATCTCCTTGTAGATGTTGTAGAGCGACAGCATCGCCACCGCCCGCTGGACGCCGTTGTTCTGCGTCGCATGAATCCGCAGCACGCTGGGAGTCGTCGATGACAACAAACTGCGAACCGCCCCCGAAGTCTCGAAGACGCCGTAGTCATTCAACTCATTGAGCCGCGCGAGCACGTTCTTGGTCGCCGCGTCTGGCTTCGAGTCTTCTTGCAGCAAGTCGAAGAAGGCGCGGAACTCGGGAGCGATCAGAGCATTGGCCGCAGTGGCTTCGTGGCCGATGTCACCCGCATCGGCGCTGCTTTCGTCTCCCGCGATTCGCGTTGGTCCGCCCGCTACGCCCCAACCGAGCCGCGTGTAACTCTGCCGAATCGCCGAGCGAATCTTTTCGAGCTGCACGTCCCCGAGGTCGGGGAACATCGCCGCGAAGATGTCTCGCAGCATGCCGGCGTTGTCGATGTGCGCGTGCGGCGACTGCTGATCGACGTGCATCGGATTGAAGCCGAGTTGCTGATGATCGAGCAGTTGCACCTCGCCCAATCGTTGAGCCAATCGCTCGTCGATGTCAGGATGGTACGAAAACACAATCGGAGTGATCGACCGCGCGACAAGCTGCTGACAGATGTTGAGGAGCGCCTCCGTTTTTCCCATGCCCGGCAGTCCGACGATCATCAGGTGTGGGTTCGCTTTGCTCGTCACCGGCCATTCGACGTCGGCACCACTGAAGGCGTCAGTCCCGAGAATGATCCGTGCAACTTGCGACGTTTCCAGTGACGACTCCGATGCGACGGCAACACTTGGGATCTCCGCGCGATCGGCTTCGCTTGTTTCCTCGGCGACTGCATCTGAACCAGGCGCAACCGATTCATTTGCCGGAGTGGTTACCTCGTCGCTGGCCGAAGTTGTTTGAGACGCATCACCTTTGGATTCGGGAACAGGACTCTCCGATTTCGATGACGATTGAGGCTTATCGGGCACCTTTGGCTGCGGCTCCGCCAGACCGCCACTCGAATCATCGTCGGCTGACGGCGGCACCTCGAATCCCGCAATCAAGTCTGGCAGCCGTGACGGTCCGAAGAGCATGACACCTGTTCCGAACAGAGTACGACTGATGAGTTCGGGCTCGGCACGGGACATTTCCGGGCAGAATACATCACCGCGCGTCGGCTCGGTTGGTTCTGAGATGCGGTACTCAGCTCCATCTCGAATGAGGCGATCAAGCTGGTCGCGCAGCTTCTGGTACGCCGTCGCGTCGAGCGAATGCCGACGGGCCTTCTCCAGATAAAACTGCAACGCTCGCACCAGTCGGCTACGACGAACGGCCGCGACGATCTCAGGAACGGTGACATCAAAGTAATAGTCGAGCCATTGCCGCCGGTGGCCTTCCGCCTGTTCCGCGATCTGCGACACAAGCTGCGGTTCACGAGCGACGCGGAGATGGCGACGGTACTTCACTTCGACGAAGACAAAGCTCAGTCCACCGCGCGATGGCAACGACACATAGATCAAGTCCGACCTGACCGCTGGGGCCGGCTGGTCCACAGAGGTGCCGATGTTCTTCTCGGTCGGAGCGAGGTCGGGAACATCGTCGACCGGCACGAAGAAGCCATTCTTCAGCGACAACCATGTGGCTTCCCCAACACCAGCGGCAGCACAACTGGCCTGCAACAAGGCGAGGGCGATCAATTCGCTGGACTGATTGCCGACACTCGACAGCCGCATGGCCATGCGACCGCTCAAGGCTTTCAGTTGATTGACCAGGAATTCACAGTTTCGACGACTGGAGCTGAGGCTCATTGTCGCCAGCATGGCATCGAGTAGAGCGCGCACTTCGTCGGTCTTAGTCGTTGACGTGATCATCTGCAGGCTGCCGAGATCATTCCGTTCCGGCACGCAGTCGATGACGTAGGCGTCATAGATCGCTTGCTCTTCGTTGGGTGAGTCGAAGAACTCGACGCCGGCATTGCGATCGACGGTGACGACCCAGTCGGCGCGATGGTGAATCGTCCGCAAGTCCTCTTGCTGGTCGGGCGA
>JAYTIB010000395.1:0-4892 GCA_043732205.1 Schlesneria sp.
GAACATGAAGACGATGCCGTCGCCGCATTCGAGGAGTTGGGACGCGATGTCGTGGTGAAGCCGCTGTTCGGGTCCGAGGGCCGCGGGATTGTCCGGGTCAGCGATCCCGACCTGGCGCATCGCACGTTTCGCACGCTGATGCGACTGAACGCCGTCCTGTATCTCCAACGCTTCGTCGATCACGAGGGCTACGATGTCCGCGTGCTGGTGATGGGGGGCCGGGTTCTCGGTGCGATCCGCCGCCGTTCGCCACACGATTTTCGCACCAACGTGTCGCGCAGCGCGATCGCCGAACTCCACTCGGTGACAACCCGCGAAGCCGACTTCGCTTTGCGGGCCGCTGCTTCAACAGGAGCGTACATCGCCGGGATCGACTTGCTGTATGATCGACAGGGGAATTGTTTCGTGATCGAAGTAAACGCAGTCCCCGGCTGGCAGGCATTCACACGGACCACGGGGATCGACGTGGCGGCGCGCCTGGTGGAGAGTCTGGAAACGGGCATCGGGTCAAGCGACGCAGCGTCGCGACAAGAGTAACCCGAAGCGTCAGTTTTGAAGTGGCGCTGTTTTGGATTTACGCCCCAACGGGGCAGCGCTAAGTTAGCCCAGGGCAAGCGCCGCCCTGGGTGGCGACCGTCACAATTTGTGGAGCCCTGAAGGGGCGGCACTATGTCCATCGCAGGAATAGTGCCGCCCCTTCAGGGCTCGGAAGTCCCGACAATCCGCCAACCCAGGGCGTTGCCCTGGGCTGGCATAGGACCGGCCCTTCGGGGCTGAAATCCCCAAAGGCGCAACTTCAAAAAGCGTCAGCGAGGGCGGGCGTTCCCAGCGACCGTGAATTGAGGTTGTTCTAAAACGTCCGCCCTCGCTGACGCGGCGGGTTACTTCGGCAGTCCGAAAACGAAAGCTCGACATCATGCAGGAGTTTGTCATCACCGCGTTGTCGGTCCACATGCCCAATGTGTTGCGTTGGGCCGGCGCGGTCGCCCGGTTGTTGCGGCACCACAACATCGGTTTGGAGAGCAAGGGAACCGGATCTCCGGGGACCGATGCCCTGACGCTGGCCGACTTGAGTCTCCAAGAATTGATCGTCTCCGCCCTGCGCGACAGCGATCCAATCTTCCGTCATTGCCGGATTGATGCGGAAGAATCAACCGGAGACTTGGCCGCGTTCCCGGCCGACGCACCGTTGACGATCGGGATCGATCCGATCGACGGCACCCGCAAGTACCGCGATCACGCGGGCGATGGCTATTCGGTGATGCTGCATCTGCGGTCGAAAGAGTCGGTGTTGTACTCGCTCGTTTTCATCCCGGAACAGGGGCCGCAGGGATGGTGGGTCGAGGCGACCGGAGACCGGATCGTCAGCGGCCCCGACGACCCCTCGCGACCGGCGTTGGACGTGTTGCGATCGTTGCCGCCCATCGATCTCGGTTCGCCTCCGTCGACCAAGACGATCTACGTGAACGGCTTTCAACGGCGTGACACCGAAGCGGCCCGTCGCGTGATGGCCGCCGGTCTGACGGGCATCTCGCCGGATCAACTCCCCGGCTGTCCGTACGAGTTGCTGGCGAGCGGCCGGTTGGGCGGTGCGCTGGTGCATTCCCCCAACCTCTACGACTTCCCCGTGACCTCGCACCTCGCGAAACTCTTCGGCGGCAACGCGGTGTTTGTCCAATCGGGCGAGCCGATCGACTTCCAAGAAATCTGGCTCGATCCCAAATCCAAGATGCTGCGCCTGCGAGGCATCGTGGCTTGCAGCGCCAACCCGGACGATCTTCAAGCGCTGTGCGACCTGGCCCGCGACTGGCACCCCGACCGTTACCATGATGGTGACGCGTTGTAGCGAAACCAACGTGAACCGCTCGCAGATCGCCAATCGACTGCTCACCTGGCCTATGTACCAGGCGACGTCGGACGGTAGACTGCAAGAGAGATGCGAGAATCTGTTTGTCGCCGTCGCCACGAGGTGTCCCATGTCTGCCGTTCTGGATCGAGTGATTTACCTGGATGAGGTCGCTGACTTGTTGGCGACCCGCCCCACTCGCGACGAGATCTTGGCGTTTCGGCCTTCTGAGGAGGTCGAGACTCGCTTCGCGGAACTAATCGCGAAACAGCGTGCCGAGGGTTTGTCCGATGACGAGCAAGAGGAGCTCGAACAATTTCAGCAGACGGAAATGTTGCTGCGATTGTTGAAGGCCCGATTGCGACAAGGTTAGGCCACGCGATGAGCGACCGGATTTCTCTGGAGCTGCGGAACTTCGTCCGGCAGCGTGCTCGTGGACGTTGCGAGTATTGTCAGTTGCACGAGGACGATACCGGTTTGCGGCATCAACCGGACCACATCGTGGCCCTCAAGCATCGCGGTACGACGATGGAAAGCAACTTGGCCTATTCATGTGCGATGTGCAACAGTTTCAAAGGGACCGATCTTTCTTCGATCGATCCCACCACGGGCATGCTGGTGCGTCTCTTCAATCCACGGATTGATGACTGGTCCTTGCACTTTGAGGTCGTTGGCGGTCGCATCCTCGGCCGCACACCGGAAGGGCGCGTGACCGTGGAACTCTTGCAGATGAATCGCCCCGATCTGGTTCAACTTCGGCGACTCCTTTCGGCCGTAGGTCGGTCGTCCCAATCGTGATTCCGGTCTCCCACTGCGCCTGCCTGGGCGAAGGGGTCGATGTTCCGGTGCTCGACGGCGTGGCGTTCATCGACCCCAAGCGGTCGATGATCGACATCATTCAGGCGGTCGGCCGAGTGATCCGCCAAGCCGCCGGCCAGCAACTCGGCACCCTCGTGATTCCGGTTCTAATCGACACGTCAGGTCGTTGTCGGCTTCCAGCCGACATCGGCGTCTGCCACCGACTTCAGTCGGTGGCCGCCAGGCCAAGAGGAACGAGTTTTTCCAGCCGGGTTTCAGCCGGCTTGCGGATCTGCTTCGCGGACGGCGACACATCGAGTAAGAAGGCATGAAGTCGCTTTTTGCATCCGAGCCGACACGGTAGGGTGTGTGCCGCAACGCGAAACACACCACGACAAACGAAGCCGTTCCTGACAATCCGGTGCGTTGCCCGTTGCTGCACGCTTCCCTACGAGATGACAACAACAGATGAGCAAGAAGGCTGCTGCCAATCAATCCACGTTGTTTCACGTCAAAGAAAGCGAAGCCTTCCGCGCGCGGATGGCTCGTCGCCGCCGGGCGCTGGTCATTCCTCGACTGCTGACGGAAGAGGCCGAGAAGGCGATCTATCGCGGTCCCGCCCAAGAGCGTGCATTCCAGATTTTGACCCATTGGGCCGACTTGGAAACGCAGGGGCATCTCAAAAAGAAAGAGACCTCGCTCGATGCCGAATTCCTGACGCAGGTCTTCGGGGAGGCGCTTGGCTACCGGACAGCGACCGCCAGCCCTGAACAATACGAACTCCAACGCGAGTTTCATGTCCCAGGAGTCGGCCCTGCTGACGGCGCGTTGGGAAACTTCTCACCCGGCAACACCGATCAGCCGTTGGTCGTCATCGAGTTGAAGGGTTGGGATGTCAACCTCGATCGAGACCGGGCCACGCGCGGGTTGACGCCCGTCGAGCAATGCTGGGGATACCTCGACAACGTCGCCGGTTGTCAGTGGGGCATCGTCAGCAACTTCGTGACCATCCGTCTGTATCACCGCGACAAAACTCGACAAGCCTACGAAGAATTCACGCTCCAAAGCCTGAAAAACGACCTGCGGCGGTTCCGTGAGTTTTACTATCTGATGGAAGTCGGCGGGCTGGTGCGTCCCACCAATCAGCAGCCGATCCGCGCGCGCTGGCTGATCGAGCGTTCTGAAAATCGACAGCGAGAGGTCGGCGACTCACTCTATGAAAAGTACAGCGACCAGCGCCACCGGCTCATCTCCCACCTGATCCAAGTCGAAAAGCGAACGCGCGATCAGGCCATCAGCATCGCGCAGAAGATTCTCGACCGCATCATCTTCGTCGCCTTTTGCGAGGATCGGGATCTGCTGCCCGAGAAGTGCATCCAGAACACTCACGAGAAGATTCCACCGATCACGAAGGTGACGAACCCGCGCTGGCGAAACTTCCTGCAACTTTTTCAGGGAGTCGATGGCGAGTACAACGGCGGCCTGTTCGCCTTCGACGAGATGGTCGATGAACTGCAGCTCGACGACTCGTGGACGAACTTTTTCCGGGACATCGGAACCTACGACTTTCGCACGGAGGTGAACGTCGATGTCCTCGGCCACTTGTTCGAGCGTTCAATCAACGCGTTGGAGAAGCTGCGCACGACCGGCCTGTTCGGGATCGACGGAGCCAAGCCGTTTGTGGGCAGTACTGTTTCGGTCATGCCCAAATCGGCCGAGCGGAAACGGTTCGGCACCTACTACACACCGGCCGAGTTCACCAAGTTCATCGTGAAACAGACGCTCGGCAAGATGATCGACGAGCGGTTCGAGGCACTGCAGGAAGAGTACGGGCTGGAACCGGCGCAGCTACAACCGGGCGTGTCGTCACCGCAATCGACGGCCTACTGGCGCGAGTGCCTCGACACGCTGCGAGCCATCAAGGTTTGCGATCCGGCGTGCGGTAGCGGGGCCTTCCTGATTCAGGCGTATGCCGAGTTCGACGACCGTTACCAACCGGTCATCGACCAGATCATCCTGCATGAGGGGCACACGGCCGATCCGCTGGAAGACGCGATCCCCGACATGATCCTCAACGAGAACCTGTTTGGCGTGGACCTGTCGCGTGAAGCGGTCGAGATCACGCAACTGGCGTTGTGGGTTCGCTCGGCACGGCGGGGGAAGACACTGGCCGATCTGTCGCACAACATCGTCCACGGCAACAGCCTCGTGACCGATCCGAATGTCCATCCGCGCGCAATGACATGGG
>JAYTIB010000396.1:0-4887 GCA_043732205.1 Schlesneria sp.
GAGTCTCGCAAAGGGGCCTCGTGAAAACCGACCTCGGAATACTGAGAGTCACACGAACGCCCCCGCCGCGAGTGACCTCCCATTACTGATAACTGGCCGATTATGAGTTGGCCGCAGATCAGGGTCAAATGGCTTCAGACACCCGACCTGGACGTCACTCTTCGACGATTCCGCGAAGTTTGATTTCCACGTTGGTGAATTGCTCATTGAGAGCCCAGTCTCGAAATCGTTGGGTGCAGAAGCAGAAGCAAAACCCATCAACTTTGAACACATCAGGCAGCGGGTTGTCGGAAGACACAACTACGACGAGGCGTGCGTTTGGAGCAACATCCCACGTTCGAAAACCACATATGGGGCATTCAGTAACCATCCGTCGTCCCGATCTTGCCAAATCAAGATGCGCGGTCACGGTTGGCTTGGCGAGCCAGATTGGAGGTGCATTGACTTGAATTGGCTTTGCCGTTTTCCGTGGAGGCTTTGGTGAACGAGCTTCGACCGGGTGGAATACCAACCCGGTAATGTCGTGTTGTAGACACGCCACTTTGACGTGGTCAGTCACAGTCAGTGGACCCGCGCCAGGCCAAATGAAGTCGCCGACAACTTGTGCCTTACCACTCCAACGGTCGCGCGTCCACTCGATCCCATACGGCGGTATGACATCAGCTCCCGGCCGGCCGCAACCGCTGCATTTGGGATGACGTACCCACGTCGACTCGCAACCGGCATCCCAGAATCGTTCGCTCTGATAACGCGCATTCGAGATGTCAAACAATTCTCTCATTCATTTCTCACACTCGAAGGACACGACCGCATCGCAGAACGGAATCCCGAGCCGCCAAAACTCAAATTCGTACCTGACCCCCTGCCTTCACGGCCGATCGTCCTTTGCAGACAAATCGGCCTTGCCGGACCAGCGCTGTGCCAGCCAGATCACGGCCGTTCCGTCACGGCTGCCGGTCAGCACTTGGCGGCCGTCGGGGGAGAAGACGACGCTCGTCACGTCTTCAGTGTGGCGGCTGAGGGTCAGGATTTCCTTCCCCTTTTCCGTGTCCCACAACTTGGCCGACTGGTCCTGGCTGCCGGTCAGCACTCGGGCGGCATCGGGGGAGAACGAGACGGAGGTCACGCTGGCCGTGTGGCCCGTCAACTTGTGCAGCAGCCGGGCCGTGGCGACGTCCCAGATCCAAGCCTGCTTGTCATCGCTCCCCGTGACCAGCCGATGCCCGTCCTTCGTGAAGTCGGCGCACACCACGGCCCATTCGTGTCCTTTGAACTCGCGCAGAAAATCACAGGTCTTGCCGTCCCACAGGCGGGCCGTCTTGTCGCTGGAGGTCGTGACGATGAACCGGCCGTCAGGTGAGAACGCCGCCGATCGCACGCGGTCCGTGTGGCCCTGCAGGGTGTGAGTCACCTCACCCGTGGCGACGGACCAGAGCTTCGCGGTCCCGTCATCGCTGGCGGTCAGCACGGACAAGCCATCCGGTGAAAAGACCGCGGTGTTGACCATGCTGTCATGTCCGCCGGTCAGCTTGCGAACGACGCGACCGCTCTGCGCATCCCAGATCTTGGCGGAGTTGTCCCAGCTCCCGGTGACGACCAGGCTGCCGTCGGGCGAGAAGCGGGCCGATGCCACCGCGCGGTGCGAACTGAAACTCATCCGTTCGCTGACCGGCAACTGGCGCGTGTTCCACAACCGGGCATCGCTGCCGCCGACCGTCAACACATCGTCGCTGCCCGGCAGAAACACGGCCGACCACAACAGGCCGCCCGACTGCTTCAGATCGATGATCGGTCCGAGCCTGCCGTCGCGCTGCGGCGCCTGGATTTCCGTCCCCGAGGCCAAGTCCCATTTCCGGACGGTGCGATCGTTCGAGTTGGCGCCGATCAGGCTGGTGCCGTCCGAGGAAACATCTAGCGAAAAGATGTCGCCGGCAAAGGGGGCGATCGCCAATTCCTGTTGGGCAGCGTCCACGTTCCAAACCAACAAATGACTCTCCGCGACTTCCGTGTCAGCAGCGCCCGCGGCACCGTCACCCGCCGCTCGCTTCAGCACCGAGCAACTCGTGACGACGCGCGCCTGCGGACCGGGAATCAGTTTCATCGTCAGCACCGCATCGGGATGACGCAATGAAAGCTTGGGCAATTCCAGACCAGTCTTGGCATCCCATTGACTGACAGTCTTATCCAGACTGGCGGTTAGCAGGCGCGAGCCATCGGGCAGGAACACGATGGCCGAGATCTTGCGGGTGTGTCCTTCGAGTTTGATGGCGAGCTGCCCCGTGGCGATGTTCCACAACTTGGCATGCCCCTTGGCGTCTCCTGTGGCCAGCCATTGGTTGTCGGGAGAAAACGCCAGCGAGGTGACTTCTGCCAGATGGCCGGTGAAGGTCGTCAACAGCTCTCCGGTCTTGGCGTCCCACAGCTTCGCCGTCTTGTCGTCGCTGCCCGTCGCCACCCAGTGCGCATCCGGGGAGAGCGCGGCCGCCGCGCTGCGGCCCGTGCGGTCCAGACGCAGCAACTGCCCACCGGTGCCGACATCCCACAGCCGCGCGGTGTTGTCGACCGCCGCCGTCAGCAGCCGCCGCCCGTCGGGGAAAAACAGCGCCGTCGAAGCGAGATAGGCGTGACCCTCTTCAAACGTCATCCCCGGCTTGCCCGTTCCGGCATCCCAGGTGCGCGCGGTCCGATCGCGGCTGGCGGTGACGACCAGCTTCTGATCCTTCGAATAGGCGGCGGCGAGAATCGCATCCTGGTGACCGGCCAGCACCCGCCCCTGCAGCGTGCGGAGTTCCTCGTAGTTGTCGATGCTCCATTGGCGCACGACACCGTCGTGCGATGCCGACAGCACGGCCTTGCCGTCGGCCAATATCGTCGCGGCCTGCACGCTGCCGCCGTGACCTCGAAACGCCTTCACCGGTCGCCGATTGGCGAAATCCCACACCCGCACCGTGTTGTCCTGACCGGCGCTGACCAGCAGCGACGCCCCGGTTCCCGCGGCGAAGGCGACCGATCGGACGGCATCCGCGTGACCATCGAGTGCGTGATACTTGGGATCGGGAACAACAGTGCCGCCATCGCGCGTCAGGTTCTTGAAGCTCTCCGGTTCGATGTCGCGCGGATTCCAAATCAGGATGCGGTGGTCGTAGCCGCCGGTGACCACTTCCCTGCCGTCCGGTGAGAATGTCGCGGAATAGATGGGGCCGCGATGACCGCGGAATGCGGGAGACAACCGCTTGCCCGACTCGGTTTCCCAAACGATGGCGGTCGCGTCCTGACCCGCGGTGACGATCTGCTTGTCGTCGCGCGAGAACGCAGCCGACCAGACCCACCAGGTGTGACCCCGGAAGGCGCGGATCTCGGTGCCGGATTCCACATCCCACAGCCGCGCGGTCTTGTCGTACGAACTCGTCAGCAACCGGGAACCCGCATTCGAAAACGCGACACTCAACACGGCATCGTCATGTCCCGTGAAGACCTTGATGCGCTGGCCGGTTTGACAGTCCCACAGTTGGACGTAGCCGGCCGGATCGTTGCTGCCCGTGGCGAGAGACCGACCATCGGGCGAGAAGGCGACGGCGTGAACGTACTCACCGCCGTGCGACAGGACATGCAGAACCTTGCCCGTCTCGCGGTCGAAGAGGCGGGCCTTGGCATCCCAGCCACCGGCGGCGAGTTGCCGGCCATCCCGGCTGACGGCGAGCGCATCCAGCGGTGCCTTCCCATCGAAGTCGCGCTCGCTTTGCGAGCAGAGGTACATCAACCGACCCCACTCCCAGTTCCGCCGATCGAGTTTATCCGGCCGGTCGGGGATGCAGGTCTTCAGGACTTCGCGGGCGGCATCAAAGGCGTTCTTGTCGATCTGCGACGCGGCCAGGCCGATCTTCGAGATATACGCTTCGTACTCGGCGTCGGCCTTGGCGACTTCTTCGAGCTTCTTGGCCTCGACGGCGGTCTTCTCGGCGGCGACGGCTTTGTCGCGGTCGACGACGGCCTCGGCCTTGGCGAGTTCCTCTTTCTTCTTGGCGTCGAGTGCCTTCTTCTCGGCGTCCAGCGCGGCCAATTCAGCGGACACGGCCTTGTCCCGTTCCTTCACCGCTTCCGCCTTGGCGACCGCCTCCTTGTCCTTCGCTTCCTCGGCCTCCTTTCGTTTGATCACCGCGTCGTCGCGCGCGGCGACCGCTTCGAGACGCGAATTGTAGATCAGGACGGTCGCCGTGCTGATGACCATGAACACCGCGACCGCCAGTCCGCCGGCCATCCGCTTCAAATAGACCAGCCGCTTCTGACGCGCCACGCGGTCATCCTGCGCGGCGATCAGTTCGCGGTGCAGCACGGCGTGATCGGGATTCTGCGGGTCCAGCAGCGACAGGCCGAGATCGAAGTCCCCCTTGCGGCGGGCGCTGTCGGCATAGGCCGACTGGGCTTCGGCAATCCCCGCGAACGCCCGCTTGTTGCCCGACCACAATTCGTGCGCCTCTTGGAACCCGAACAGGGCGCGCGAGTAGTGCTGGTAGTCGTCGGTCTGCCGGGCCTCCTTCAGATCCTCCCCGGCGCGCGTCGACAGCACGATGCTTTCCGAGTGCGACTGGTAATCGCGGATCGCCGCCTGGAACGACTTGACGTCCTGGTAGCGGTCCTTCGGATCGGTGGCCATCGCCTTCATCGCGATGTCGACGAGCTCGCCGGTCTTGTCGGTGGGGGCGATTTCGTTGCGGGCCGCGGCCATCAGGCACTTCATCGCGTTCTTGGCGATGTGCGGCGGGCTGCCCGTGATGATCTCGTACAGCATCGCCCCGATCAGATAGATGTCGCTGGCGGGCGAGATCTTGTCGATCGGTCCGGTGGCCATTTCGGGGGCCATGTAGGCGGGCGTCCCCCCCATCGTGT
>JAYTIB010000397.1:0-12490 GCA_043732205.1 Schlesneria sp.
CCCGCCACGAAGGCGACCGCGAGCATCAGCACGATTTGAAGGATCGATGTGCGAACTTGCGGAAGCCGTCGGTCCGGGGATGGCCGGGGACGGGGCTCCGCATCCGGATGATCGGCAGAGGCGGCTGGCAGTGACAGCGCGGCCAACTCGGCGAGCAGGTTGTGGCCCGGCGACTTCGCATCGCCGACGCGCTCGGACTCCGGCGATGCGCCGGGTGGCGGTGCGGGGATCTCATCGTCGACGTATTGATCCGGCGGATTGATGGCGATCGGTGTGGGAGGGATCGGGACTTCGATCGGGATCGGTTCGACGATCAGTTGCGGCATTTCGTTTTCCGCATCGTCGTCGTCGAAATCGTCCCCCGAGCCGGTCGGTTTCACCGCGGGGTGCGAATCGGACGCGCCCAGCCGCGCCAGTTCGTCGAGAGCCCGCGCGAGATGCGCGTCCTGCAGGTTCAGTTCCGGCACGGGGAGCGGCTGCAGCGATCCGTCGAGTTGCGGCACGCGGATCGACCGGCCACACGTCGGGCAATCAACGATCCCCCCGGCCTGGGCTCGCGAGATCCCCAGAAACTGGCGGCAGTAGTTGCAGCGAAACTTGATCGGCATGCCGGGGAGATTCCAATTTGCGATTTTTGATTTTGGATTTTTGATTTGACAAGAACAGGGATCTGGAACGCTGTTACTTCATATGCGCCAGTGCGAGGGGTCGGGAGTCTTTTTCATGCCGCACGGTCTCGATTTGAAACTTCTCAAGCGATCTCGTGCGGCATGAAAAAAACTCCCGACCCCTTCTCGGATAGCCTCTCACACGGACGGACAGAGTGCCTTCAACGGGAATGAACGAGTGTCATACGGGAAGCTAATGATTTCCACTTGATGGCGGTTCACCGCGATGCAATTCGTTGATGGCGAGGATGACGACCAGGGCGATGAAGGACAGGGCGAAGACCGACAGCGCGACGAGTGTCACGCCGCGCACCGCATCCGCGCCCGTCCGATCGCCGAGGGCCGTCAGGACGAATGACAGCAGGCCGGAGAGGACGGCGATTCCCAGTGATGCTCCGCCACCCCACAAGGCTCGGGCAATCCACACGCGCAAGTTCACAATCTCTCCTTCGTGACGTTCCCCCGACCGAACCGGCCGATCCAGTTCGAATCACACCGGAGTGATGGGGCAGTGTCAAGGATGGGGCGCGATGTGAAAGACGGGCATGACGCTGCTCGTCGCGCGATTCGGCACAAGGTTCGAAGTGAGCCGGATGGCGTCAGTCCAATGGCACTCACTTTACTAACCCGAAGCGTGAGTTTTGAAGTTGCGCATTTGGGGATTTCAGCCCCAAAGGGGCGGTGTTATGCCAGCCCAGGGCAACGCCCCGGGTTGGCGGATTGTCGAGAATACCAAGCCCTGAAGGGGCGGCACTATTCATTCGATGGACACAGGGCCGCCCCTTCAGGGCTCCAAAATCTGTGACGGTCGCTACCCAGGGCGGCGCTCCCGCAGGTCGCTTGCCCTGGGCTAACTTAGGGCTGCCCCGTTGGGGCGTAAATCCAAAACAGCGCAACTTCAAAAAGCGCGAGCGAGGGCGCACGTTTGTGGGGATTCCCGACTATTCCCTCGCTGACGCGTCGGGTTACTTGGCCAAACTGAGTGCCATTGAACCAACGCCGCCCGACTCACAGAGTCCCGCTACAGGCTGAAGTGACCTTCGCATGCCTGCCACACGATGACGGTCAGGCCCGCGGCCAGGCAGTAGTAGCCGAACCAATGCAGCCGCTGCCGAGCCAGCAGTTGGATCAGCAACCGCAGCGCCACAATCCCGACCACAAACGAAACGGCGGCCCCGAGTGCATACGTTCCCCACGGGGTCTGGCTGGCCGCGATCGCGCCCGGCTCCAGCAGCTTCAATGCGTCCAGCAGCACGGCTCCGCCAATGGCGGGAATCGCGATCAGAAACGAAAACGTGGCCGAAGCCTCGCGCTGCATCCCGCACAGCAGGCCCCCGGTAATCGTGCATCCCGAGCGCGACACGCCGGGCAGAATCGCGACGGCCTGAAAACAGCCGACAATCAAACTGATCGGCCACGGCAGACGCCGCTCCGACTGCATTCCCACGGGAAACCGCTGACACAGCAGCAGCAGCAACGCGGTGACCAGGAATCCATATCCGGCGGCGACCGGGGACTTAAACAACTCTTCAAACGTCTTCTTGAACCCAATCCCGATGAAGGCCGCGGGAACCGACGCCAGCACAATCGACGCGCACAGCCGCCAGTCCATCTCGGACACGATCCGCCGCAGCCGCCCCAGGTACACGACCAGGATGGAACCGAGCGTTCCCAGATGCAGGGCGAGAATCAACGTCAACGGCTCTTCGCTTGACGTCCGTCCCTGCCAACGCTCCAACAGTTCATTGCCCACGACCAGGTGGCCGTCCGAACTGATGGGGAGAAATTCGGTGATCCCCTGAATCACCGCCAGAATCAACACTCGCACAGTATCGTTCATCCGACATCGACTCCGAGATTGGCTGGACCACAAGTCCGCACGAGGCGGTCCCAAACGGGGCGGGAGTCTAGCAACGGTCCCGGCAAGGGTCGAGACCGACCTGCCGCGCATCGCAGCCGGGGTGCATCCGCTGATGATGTGCGGGTTACTTCTCTGGTCCCCCCGCCTTGGCTCCGTGGGGAGAGTTGGGCGAGAGTGACGGGTGAGCCATTTATGCGAGCGGCAGGAATAGATCTCCAAGCACGCAGCGCAAGTGAGTGAGTGAGTTTTCAGGCACACTCGCTTGCGCATCGTGCTTGTACTTGGGAAGACTTTCATCTGCCGCTCGCCTTATGAGCGTTCGAGAAATGACAGTCCCGTTTGTCGTCTTTCGCTCCGCGAAAGGACGCCCTTTCGCGGAGCGAAAGGCGACAATAATTTCTCGAACGCTCATTAGGCGTCGACGACCATCACCGAATTGCGTGACCGCCGTTTGGACATTGCCGCCCGCAGGAGGGCGATCAACATGATCAGCGGTCCGACGGGACCGGGGGTCAGCCACAGCCACCAGACCAGTCCCAGCATCAGCCACGCGATCGTCGTCCGTTTGTCGAGCCATTCACCCCAATCGAGGCGAATGAACCGGCGGAACAAGGGAATGGCAACCAAACAGAGCAGGAGCGCACCAACGCCATCGATCCAGCGCCGATCCAACAGCCAGAAGCTCAGGGAATGATCGGTGGTGTCGAGGCCGACACGTAGGGCTTGCGGCAGATCGATGAACGGTTCCTCGACCTGCCGCGCCCGCGATTCTGTGACGGCGGGCGGACGCGGTGCGGTCGATTCCAATTGGTTCAAGGCCGCCACCAGTCGGTTCCATCGCGCCAGGTGGGCCGGGAGCTTGCGCGACGGGCGGGCGAGACCACGGGGAAGACGGGCGGCGATTTGCGATTGCAAATTGAAAACCAGGCGGCGATTGGCCGCCGCAGCCCGCGGATCGTTGCCGAGTGATTCCTGCCGGGCGAGCAGCATCTCAAGACGATCAAGCGCCGCGTCCATCCACTCCAGTTGTTGAGCACCATCGCGGCTGATCGTGAGACTGTCGCGCGGTGGGATGACAGTCACCAGCGTCCGGCGAACGTCGATACCGACCGGATGCGGCAGTTGCTCGCGCCGGGTGAGCGCCAGTCCCACGGCTGGTGACCGGGGCTGTTCCCACATCAACACCAGGAGCGACTCACGCGCACCACCAATGAGTGGGATCTGCAGTTTTCCATCAATGGGAGCCGGCAGCGACAACGGTCGTTCGTCGAGGAAGACCGCGACCGGCTGCAAGCCCGGCGGGATTTCGAACTGGATGGCGTCACGCGACTGCGAAAGATAGGCGCGGGAGATTCCGTGACGTCCCCCCTGCTCTGTCAACCACAGCGAATGATCGAGCAGCCGGATCTCGGGCTGATCCAAATGCGTGATGGTTTGACTGCGGCGCAAGCGGATCGGAGTCGCACTGAGTTGATACTCGGCCGCTGGCGTTTCGGTTCTGAGATTGCCGAGAATATCCGCAGCCCACGTTGGCGATTCGTCCGGAATCAACTCAGTCCCCTCCAGCGGAGTCCAAGCATCGGCGGGGCTGATCAACAAATGCAGTTGCTGTGCAGTCACCTCTTGGGGTTCCGGGAGGGGCAATTCCCAGTCGCCTTTGGAAGGCTCTTCCACAACCGCTTCAAACGAAATCAGGACTTCGCCGGGATCTTGCATTAAGGTCAGATCCAGCCGCCGCCGGCCATCCACGACGTCATGCCAGTTGGCTTCGGCGCGGTCGATGAGGACTCGGGCCGGATCGAAACCGGCGGGGAAGTGAACCCCCATCCGCCGGGGCGAATCCCCTTCGGGGGTGAGCTTCAACTGACCGGCAAGCTTCCACGTCGATCCCTCGCCGCGCGTCATCGCCGCGGCGATGCGGGCCGTGCAGCGGGCCTGTACCGCCGAGACACGGATGGAGGTCTTCGGGTCCGGATCGGCCGTCTGATAACGGGCCACCAGTTTCGGCCCGACACCGTTGTCGGTCTCGTCATCGGGTTCGAACGGGGGGACTCCGCGCGGCAGCGTCAGATCGACTTCCACATCGGGATCGTGCAACAGTTCCCAGCGGGACTCAACCAACTCCGCCTCTTCGCACCGGACGAACGGCAGCGGTGTGACACGGCCGTACCGGGTGGGCAGGCTCCCCTTCAGGACCAGTTGCTGAATGCCGGTGGTCTTGTCGCTCAGGAACAGGACGACCCGCGTCGGCGCGGTGCTGATGCGGTTTTCAGACCAGCGCACCAGACGCTCGGCCCCTCCTTCGACCACCGAGATCGACTCGATCTGCAAACGGCGATCGACCAACAGGAAGTGCTGATAGACAGGGGCCTGTGATGTTTCGAGCCGGGCCGAAACCGTCCATTCCAGACGCCGCTTTCCCACGATTCCGGACTGGTTCCACGAGAGCACCCTTCTTCGGGGGATCTGCGGAGTGACCGTGAACTGCGCGGTGGAACCCTCGCGGGGTTGAAAGACGAACTGCAGGCGGCCGGTCGGCGGCCCGTCTCCCCACGCCTGCAAGAACTCCTGCGCGGAAACGGCGGTCAGCAAGTCGGCGTCGAGGTTCTGATGTTCCAACCGGTATTCCAACGGCGAACTGACCGACCACCAATTCTGAATCGTGGTGACCCGCAGGCCGGGACTGCGCGTCAGCCCGAACTGCGGCAGCGGCAGATGTGTGATGCCCTCGACGGCGGTGATCAGAATCGTTCCTTCGACGGTGAACTTCTGCCGCTGGGGTTCGCTGAACGTGATCCGCAATCGGGATTGTCCCTGCGGACCGCTGATGATTTCCGTGCGCAGCAGATGCGGAGCGCGAACATCACCGTCGCGGATCAGGCATCTGGCGGGCAAGTCCAAATCAATGAAGTCGAACTGACTCTCGATCGGTTCACACCGGACACGGAACCGCAGTTCACCATGCGTTGCCCGCAGGTCCAAGAACTGCAATTGCGAGACTTCAATTCGTTGCGGTCGGGGTTCCGGTGGAGTCTGCGACCAGCGGACATCGATGCTGGTCGAGGAACCGACATCGACGTTGAACGTGCGCTTGTCGGGTGCCGTTTCCGTCGAGCCCTGTGCGCCGGTGATGTCGAAGTAGACCGCCGGTTCGGGCAGTGTCAGCGACCAGTGCGACGCCGCCACGCCGGGGACTTTGGCCACGAAGCTCCCGCCCAGCGCGGTCCGGATGCCGACGCGCTTCAGGTCGAGTTCAATGTCGAACGAGGCCGTGTGGCCGGCAGTGTGGCCGGCGGGATCGGACTGGTCGCGCAGCGCCGGAGTCCACGTCACGACGAATCCCCGGCCGTCGGGAGCGATCTGTGCCGGCTGTGGCTTGCCGTTGATCTTGCAAGCCTCGGTGCCGGTCAAGAACGAGTTGGCAATCGGCAGCAGAATCTGATGGTCTGTCGATGTGTCGAGGACATGGACTCGAAACTTGGCCTGCAAAGCATCGCCGCCGTTGGGGCTGGCGGTCACGCGGTAGTCCGCCGAGGCAATCAATGATCGCGGTGATGGCAACTTCGCACGCGCGGCCTCCCGAAGCGACTTGAGCAGTGGCTGCGGCAAGTAAACCAATGGCAATTCCCGCGATGGCTTGCCATCGGGATCGACCGGAACAAGGACCGTGAACGGCGCCGGTCGCGCAGCGGGTGATTCGATGGGAGATGCGACGGTTGCCGACGACGACGGTGCGGGTGCGGGCGGTTCCTGCGCGAAGCCCGCGGCCGTCACGAGGCTGATCAGAACGATCAGGTTGCGCGCCGTTCCCCAGTCAAAGCTGCACGTGCTGCCGAGCGGCACCGAATGGGATTGATCGCGGCGGGGTGTGATCAGCGAGCGGCGCGGCGATAGCAGCGCGATCACGGTTCCCGCGATCGCCCCGCCGGCAATCTCCGCAAAGGGCGACGGAGCGAAGCAGGCCCCGGCCAGCAGCGCGGCGAGCCAATAAGCAGCGAGCCGATCGCGATACTTCCAGCCGATCATCCGCAGCACGATCCCAATCATCAGGTTGACCACAAGTGAGATCCAGGCCATTAGCCGGGTTTGCCGCGTCTGCCATGTGACGAGCACGATTTCGGCGGGGACGACGGCCGAGATCGATTCGTGAATGTGCCATTCCGCGGGTGCGATCAACTCCTGACTCAACTCACCCACCGCCGCGTCCGACACATGGCCCGGGCGCGCCAACTCCCGCCACGATTCGATCGCGAACGGATTGAAGAACGGTTCGTCATGCGGCCGGCCCAGCGGACCGAAGATCCGCTCGGTCCATGAGGATGCCGGCAGCGACCGCGTCAATCGCACACCGACCGGCTCGGCATAAAGTTTGACCGACGGCGGCAGCGCGAATTCCCAGGCAAACCCCAGCACCGTGGCCGACACCTGCGGCACGATGATGCGGTGAACGTCACGAATCCCGCCGCCATGTGACGGGACGCGATAGAGCAACTCGACAACGTCGCGCTGCGTGGCGTCCAGATCGGACAACAGGAGCTCATCACCCTGCCGGTTGGGAACGGTGGCCTGCCCGGCGATCGTGACCTGTTGCAGGATGGCCGACGACGGCAGACGGATGCGCAGCTCGTCGCGCGCCGTGCCGTTCTCGAGCCGGATCTGCGCCCGGTACAAATCAAATCCCTGCGGGTTGGCCGATAGCAACGAACGCAGTCGCAGTGAAACCATCGTCGGAAACTCGCGCGATCGTTCCGGGTTTCGCAGCGTCAGTGACAACTCAGCGGCCGGGTTGTCGAACGACCATGTCCGGGACTGCTGGTTCGCAATGGCGTTGATGGCGGAGGGTGGTTCGGAGTCCGTCGATTCATCCGGTGCGACCTTCGCCGGCAGATTGTCGAGCGAGTTAGTTTCGACCGCCAGATCCAGCGAAGCGGCGTGACTCAGGGTGACCTGAGACCGACGGTCTGTCGACTGCGGCACGACGAGCAACGCGGGACGCGACGGTGCTTGCCAACGATTGCCGCGCCGACCTTCAATCTGAATCGGACCGGTCGGAAGTGGTGGCAACCGCAACTCCCAAAGCTCGCCCGTCGCGGGGCAATTCCAATCGGCATGCTGGGCGGTCGGCAACCGCAGCGCGATCAATTCCCCCTGGCGCGGTGTGAGAATCGACCAGCGAATCTCGGAGCCCGGTTGCGTGAGATAGACGAGCAGGCGGTCGAGCGGCGCTCCCTCGGACTGGCAGCGCACGCGGTACAGTTCCGTGTATTCGGCCGGCGACACCGCAATCACCGTTTCACTGGAGGCCGCCACACGGCGCAAGCGCGACACCAACTGCATCGAACCGCCGCCATCGGTGGATTCGCGGCGATACCAGAATTCACCGTGGTTCGCGACCAACCGGCGCGGCCGGATCGCCGACACCGAGGACTCGTCGGGCGGAGACACTCGTTCGAGTCGCGCGTCATCGGACATGAAGGGCGAGAGCGCGGCGGGAAGGATCAGCCCGAGTGTGCTTTCCACCGAGTAGCAATCGGCCGGATGTGGCAATGGGATTGGAAAGGATGTTCCCGTCCCCATCGGACGCCGTCGAGTGAGGACGCGAATGGTGCGCGGGACCGTCGGTGCCAACTCCTCCAAAAACTCGACCGTGAGCAATGAATGTCCGCCCGGCTGAGTGGTCGCATCCCATCCGGCCAGCCGGGCCGTTCCCAACTCGGATGGCAGACGAACATCCGTGATTTCCCAATCCGGTGGAAACTGGCATTCGGTCTGAAAGATGCCTCCGCTGGAGGCGATCCATGTCAGTTCGGAAGTCAGTGTCCAGGCCGAATCGTTCACCTCAAACAGGCTGTGAACCTGCGCCGTCAACGAGGCCTGCGGACGTCCGACTTCCAACACCAGTTGGGCATCGGGAAGCATTTGCAGAAACGTGTAGCTTTCCCCGTCGGGAGTGGTGGTCGCCGGTGTTTGCTGGCGAAATCCCGTGGGGCGGAAGGATCGAAGCTGCAAGGGAGCCACGATGGTCAGCGTGTGACGGCCGCCAAGAAAGACCCCGTCCTTGATCGCGATTTGCGGCGAGACCATCGAGTTGGGCTTTTGGACCGCGACACCGTCAATGCGGATGGGACGGCTGCGTCCGAGCAGCGGACCGGGCAACTTCACGTTCAACGTTCCCGCCGCCTCATTCTTGCCGGGCCGGCTCCATTGCAGCGGCACGTCCTGTCCATACGTCACGGCATAGACATCGACACTGGAGTGAACGGTGAACGTCAACTCGGTGACGGGAGCCTCGAAGACCTCCACCTGGAAGACCGTTTGAAACCTCAGATCCTGCTCGCGAACGATGGCTCCCAATTCATGCTCGAACAAGAGGGTGGGCGACCGCACGGCGTTTGGTTTCGCCGGCGACGTCGCGATGCGACACCGTCGTTCACTGCCGAGTTGGATTCGCCAGACCTGCCAGTTGGCGTCGGAACCCTCGTCGACGCGCCGCGCTTCGGGAGTGGATCGCACGTGTTGATCGCGGGGGACGCGCAGATCCAATGACGAAATCGCCGCCGGGGGAAGTTGCAGATCGAAGTTCAGTTCGTCGGCAAAACTGCGCCCCGTGGCGCTCCAGTTCATCTGGACTTCACCCTGCGGCGCATCCGCCAGAAGCCAGGATTCACCCGCGTTATCCGTGCCCCACACGGCGGGACGATCGCGCCAACTCATGTCTCTCACCGCCAGATTGAACTGGCCGAGTGGCAGCAGCACCGGTTCGTTCCCCACGCGCTGCACGGCGAGGCGCGCGCGGCCATCGCGGAACGCCTGACCCGTCAATGTGGCCGTGTAATGCGCGGAGGCGAGTTGGGCGGGTCTGGGACCGGGCTTCTCGACTTCGCTGCTCTTGAGCAGTTGTTCAAACTCGTCGCGCGGAATCGCGGTCAGCGACTTCGCATCGCGGAACCAGATGTCCGGACGATTGGCGGGGACGTCGATCCGCAGGATCTTTCCCTCGAATCCCGTCGGTGCCGTCGGCGGCGCAGCGCTGGCACGACCACCGACTTCGAATTCGCCGCGGACCAGCGCGAGCAGCAGTGTGAGGATCGGTGTCAGTACGAGGAGAACCACCGCGACGTGCCGGTCCAACTTCCCAAGGACCGTTCGAGATTTAACGGCCGCATTGTCGCTGATCGCTCCGCGATCAGAACGTTGGATCGCGGAGCGATCCACGACAATAGTTTCTCGAACGGTCCGAAGCGGTGGCGTCATGACACGCCGCTCCCGGTTTCGACGCGCATCCCCTGGCTGCTGCCGGGAACGGACGACCGCACGGCTGTCGATTCATCGGGATTGGGCGAGTCGAACAGATCGGACCGGCTGCCGTGGGCGACCGCCAGTTCGGCCGGAGTCGGCAGCGTCAGGATTGTGGCCCCATAGGATTTTCGGAACCAACCTTCGATCAGCACCGCCGTCACGGGGAACAGCAGACCGGCGATCATCGGTTGCATCAACAGTTCCAACGGAGCGGCGTTCCACAAGCCGATCGCGGCCAGGATCAGTCCGGCTCCCAGGACTGTCAAGATGTGGCGCAATACACGAACACGCAGCAGAACGAATCCAAACACGAACGAGATCCCGGCACCGAACAACACGACCATCGGGCTGCTGAGAGTCCGAAAGTTCAGCGCACGCGGTGCGCCGATCTGACTGAACGTGTACAGGTTGCTCGACAACAGGGGCGAGTTCAGATCGATCGGCGCATTCGATTCCGGGCCCGCATCCGCGCCGATCCAGACCTGCAACTGCCGTGGTTCGGGGTCCGAGACCCGGTACGAGAACAACCCCAGCCTGCGCCAGCGAAACATCGGAGTGGCGGAGGCGGGATGCGTGAGCAGATGCTGGTCCGGCAGGATCGCCGTCTGCCAGACCACCTGCGCGTCCCAAGCGCATTGCGGCAGTTGCGGCGACTGCAATTCGATCGTACTGGGCAGGCCGTCGCGGGCACTGTGGGGCAGTTGATAATCGATCGTCAACAAGTGGTCCGGGGCATCGCCGCGAACCTCGGGCAGGTGCAACGAAAACTTCCGCGACTCCACGGGAACTTCGACGGCGGCCAGACCGGATGCCAGCACCGTTCGATCCCAAAAGAACTGCGCCGACTGCGCTGTCGCGGGCAGCGTGACACTCAGCGAATTCGATCGCGCGGCGATGCGGAACTGGGCTCGGACCATGGCGCGGCCATCCGGTCCCAGCACCGCGGTGACAAGTCCGCGCGTGACGCTGGCCGTGCCATTGGCGTGGCCTCCGGAGCGGGCGATGCGCAGGGCGAATTCGGGACGAGCCCCTTCCGTTTGCCATGTCCAGGCCTGCGGGCGCAGCGGCTGCGGCTTCCATTGTTCCGTGGCGGAGGCCGCTTCGAACCAGTCTTCGCGCGCCAGGGCCACCCGGCTCTGATGAAACGGTTCGTCGACACTCTGCAGGATCGGAATCGACACGGTGGCGTCGCCATCGAGCGCCGTGTCGTCGGCCATGCGCACGTGGAACTGTGCCTGAATGTCGAAGCGTCCAATCTTCGGTTCGGGCAGCGCGAGTCGCACCTGTCGCGACTGGAGATTGGGGCCGTCGCTCCATTCCGCAGGCAATTCGACATCCCGGTCGGCGAAGAATCGAAACCGCTCCGTCGGCAAGTCGCGCGGCACCGTCAGACGGATCTGCGCCAGCCGCTCATACGCGACGTCGTACGCGATCCGCTGTGTCAACTGCAGCCGGTCGTTCTGCCAGCTTGCCTCGCTGGTCGATTCGGTTCGCAAGCGTCGCGGCTGCGGGATGACTCTCAACGCGAATGCCTGCTCGTCCGTGTCGATCCGATAGGCGGATGTCTTCAGGCCCCGGAATGTCTCGGGGATGGCGACGTGTTCGAGGGCGGCTGGTCCCAATGGAATGATGATGGTTTCGCCGCGGGTGCTCAGTTCCGTTTCAACATTCTCCGCATTCACCACAAACAGCGACGGAGTCGGCGGGCTGGAAGCCTTCGCGCGGGGCAGCGTCAGTGCGACATCGTCATTCCCCCGTGACGGTCGACGAGCGCGCATCCTGACGGTGAACGGGGCCATTTGCCGCTTGATCAGCCTCACCCGAAGGGTTCCCTGAGCGTCATCAATCGGGGTCGCTTCAACGAGGTCGGGTGGATCGAAGCCATCGATCGTCCAGCCTTCCGACTTCCAGTCCGGCCACGAGAACGTCAACTCCGTCAGACCTTCGCGGTAGACGTGAAATTGGAACACGGCATCGAGTGTCAGTTGATGGGCGGCACCCACCAGGAACAGCCGCGGTTCGACCAGGTAATAGGGTTCGATCGGATCGACGCCCACCACCAGGTTGAAGGGTTGGTTCAGAAACCGATAAGCCTGTGTGACCTGGATGCCGCCGACGTCGGGCTTCAGTTCGCCCGCGTTGATCCGCAGGATGTTCGCGTCCTTGTGTTGGACCGTCGACAGCCGCAGTCCCTCATTGGGAGCCAGGCCGACTTCACCGCTTTGCTTGCGGGCCGATTCCACGACAAACCCCGCCAGCGACAGCCGCCCCTTCTCGGTCCGCGGCAGCCGAACAGTCCATCGCAAACGGATCGGTCCGACTGAGGGCTTTGTCAGCGAGACGATGACCCGGTTGGGCTTGGCCGGGTCAAGGCGATGGTCGCGGTATCCCTCGCCACGAAACTCACGCGGAGAGAGATCGTCTTCGATCTTCAGGATCTCGGCACCGACGGGCAATTGGACGGCGAACGATTCAAACTTCCCCTGCAACGATTGCAGCCGCTGGTGAACATCCAGCAGCGCGGTGTCCGAATCGACCTGCGCCAAGATCGTGGTGTTGGCCTCCAACGCCGCCTCGGACTGCATCGCATCGGGATTCGGTTGCCACGACAAATCCACACGGCTCCCCAAGCCGATCACGTCGATCACGGACTTGTCCGCAC
>JAYTIB010000398.1:0-4878 GCA_043732205.1 Schlesneria sp.
GGCTGAGGGACGAGGGCTGAGGGACGAGCGACGGAAGATGCGGGCTTGTCTGTCCCTTGCCCCTCAGCCCTCACCCCTCGGCCCATCTCCAGCCATACCGGCTTCACCGCGACGCTCATCGTGTGCGTCAGGCCGTCCTTGAAGACCGTGATCTTGTCCGCCTTGTGGTCTCGCCCCTTGCCGTCCGTGTCGGTGTCTTCCATCACGAGCACCCGGTCGGTCGGATGGCCCTTGTAGCCCTCGGGCGGGAAGTGCGTGTTGCTTTCAATCGCCCAGACTCGACCGGCATGATCGACGTCGATCCCCGTTGGAGTGACGATCTGCGGGTTCTCGGCGAAGAGCTCGATCTTCAGTCGCGGGTCGAGCGACCGGGGCGGCTCGTCCTGTGACACGGCGTCGCGAACGACGATCGTCAGGCCGATGAAACAAAGCGTGACGAAGCCAAACCGGAGGGAAGTCATGACGCGCCTTTCGAACTGCGGGCGGAGAGGATGTTCCGAATTGTGGGGCCGCGAGATGCGGCTCGCAATCGATTGACTCGGTCAGGCACGGACATCGCGTGTTGGACATTGGCAAAGGAATGGCAGAACGATGAAGACGGAGTCACGCACCCGTTTCTTTCTCCCATCATTCATTTTTTCTTCGATCGTTCTGCCCCCATTGTTCTGCCATTCTCCCCGGCGCATCGGGTCTTGGTCAGGTGCCGACGGTCGTTGATGGTCACTCCGCGACCTCTCTTGACTGCCGGCAATTCATTCACGCCTTGCGAATGAACTCGGCGGCGAAGCTGCGGACGCGCTGGCCGTTCAGGACGTGGAACATGCGGAGTTGTTGCACGGTTTCCTGGCTGAAGCGGCCGAGTGGGACGTGGATCAGTTTCTTGCCGAACTTCTTCGCCAGACGCCGCCAGGCGGGGCCGGGTGGGGCGAAGCTCAGCAGGGCGACGTGCCGTTCTTCAGCGTGGTAACAGGCGGCGGCGAGCAGCCGTTCTTCCAGAGTGTCGGTGAAGTCGAAGCGGCGGTTGGACCAGATGTCGGAGACGGGGCGCGGCGGGAACAGGAACAGCGCGCCGCCGTACGTCGCCTGACCGATGCCCGGACCGACGAGGTTTTCCAAGTAGTTCGTGGCGAACAGGGCCAGCGTCGATTCGTCGTGATGTTCGGCGTGCCAGGTGACTCGCCAGGGATAGTCGCGCGGATCGGCGGGGCTGTCGAACAACATCACAACGCAGTCGAGGCTGCCGCGCGTGGGAGGCAGCACCTTCACGTACAAGTCGCCGGTGTGCCAGTTGCGCAGAGTCTCGCGGATGTCGAGTCCGTCCTTCAGGCTGGTGGTGAACTTTTCAACGCGGGCCAGGTCCGTGCCGAGCATGTTCAGCGCGGTGTCTTTGACATGCGTGCGGAATCGCTCGACGGCGACATCTTCGGGAGGCCAACTGCACTGGTGATACGGGTTCCACCGCATCTGCCATTCCTCCTGCTGCGGCTTGGGAGGCTGCGGTTTCAAGCGGCACGAACGCCACTCCATCGCCTGACCGGGGAGCCGGTTGACGAGGCTCACCAAGTCTCCGTTCGGGAGGTGCCCCCGGTGAACGCCGAGTCGGATCGTGGGGAACGGCAGCAGTTCGTGATACGGGTATTCGCTGGCGGTCTGAGCCAGTGCGATCGCGAACTGATCGCCGGCAATCTGCTGGGCGGCGATGATCAACGAATACAGCGTCGGTGTCATCCGGCGTTCGACCAGCGTCAGGTTGCGGACGTATTGCAGGTAGATTCGCAGCAGCTTCGGAGTGATCTTGCGGGCGCGTTTGCCGAGATCCGTCTGGTAGCGATCCCGGGCCGCCAGCAGCATCGCCTTGACGCCGTCGATCGACAGGTTTTCATCGGCTTCCAGATCGGCCCGCGCCCGTTCGTACAGGCCCGTGATGAACGGCAATTCACCAAGCACGAACAACAGGGTTTCCGGATCGGCCTGATGGATGGTGGTTTCTTCGACGGGTTCGTGTTCGACCGCCGGCCGGGTCTGTTCGACGAACGCTTCGCGAATCCACGGCCAGTCGACGATCGAGCAGACAAACAGAATCTGTTTGTGCCGCTGTTCGAGTTCCCTCAGCCGTTGGGCCATGAACACCGCGCGGTCCTGCGGCTGGCCCTCGGGCAGACGGCCGATGCTGGGGAGCAGCGCTGTGGCGAACTTCTCGGGGGAGACGTGCTTCAAGGCGTAGGGATCGGGCAGTCCCGCCGCGTAGCTTTGGAACTGGGCCGTTTCCAAGTCGACGAATTCTCGCGGCATCCGTTCCTGAATCGCGATCCGCAGCGCAGTGATGACTCCCTGACACGGGTCGATCGGAACGTAGCTGAATGTCCGATCGGTATCGTGGTCGTGATCGTCGTCGCTGCTGCTCCACTCCTTGACCGAGAACGGCGACGGCTCTTCCTGCATGACCATCGACACGCTGGGCAGAAATCCGATGGCCCGTTCGACGTCGTCCTGAAACGACGGAGGCAACGGCACGGCGAGGCAGTCGAAGTGCTGCGACAACATCACCCGGCGCACTTCGATGGCAAAATCACCGCTGCCGTGAATGATCGGCAGGCAGGTGATTCGGTCGCTGAATTGAAGGGGAGAGGACAAGGCCATCAGCTATCAGCTTTCAGCGGTCAGTGGTCAGTCTGAGCGGTTGCGTCTTGGTCTCTCTGCTCACTTTGCACTTTGCATTTTGCAATTCTCACTTTGCACTATTCCTCATCGTCCTCTTCGTCGTCGTCATCGTCGTAATCCGGATGCAGCGGGTCATCCGGGTCGAAGAAGAAGTCGCCGAGTCCCATGGGCATGGCGTTGCCTCCGAGCGACTGTTGTCGGCGCTTGGCGGTTTCGTTCAGGTCAATCGCTTCTTCGCCGAGGCAGTTGATGAGCGCTTCCTGCCAGACCAGATCCTTGGCCGCGGGATGCGTCGGATCTTGGAAGAGCCGCTTCATTGCGTACCGCAGGACGTTCATGCCGTCGCGGGTCGAGAAGTCGAGATTCAACTGGTGCGACTGCTGCAGGAAGTCGACCGTCAGATTCAGCATCTCGGGTTCGGCGAACGGCAGATGGTAGTGCAGGATCGCCATTTCGTCCTTCCGCTCGGGATGGCCGAGTGTCAGCGTCGGTTGCAGGCGGCTGAGGATGTAGTCGGGGATCTCGAACGTCGATTCGTCGTCGTTCATGGTGACGGCGCAGCGAAAGTCCTTGTGGGCGTGGATCGTGATCCCCGCCACGATCGATTCGACGTACCGCCGGTGATCGAGCAGCGGCGCCAGGCTGGCCCACGACTTTTCGTTCATCCGGTTGCCTTCGTCGAGGATGACGATTCCGCCGCGGACCATGGCGGTGACCAACGGCGAGGCGTGGTATTTGATTCGGCCACTTTCCGCCAAGACCGGTGTGACCAGCAGATCCTCGGGCCGCGTGTCGGCCGTGCATTGATAGATGTAGAGATCCTGCTTCCGTGTCCGTCCGGCCGAGATGGCCAGCGTCGTCTTGCCGATGCCCGGCGTGCCGACGATTCGCGGTGCCAGCGGCAGATCCTTCTCATCCACCACCAGCCAGCAGGCGAGCAGTTGCATCAGGATTTCGCGCTGGCCGATCCATTCTCCGGCCGATTCATCGGGCTGGCTCAGGTACAGGCGGACGCCGCTGATTTCAATGTGACCGGTCAGTTGGATGGCGGCAGCTTCAATGTCGTCAGTCATGGAGATGTTCAGTTCCTGAGTTCCGTGGGATGGGCACTCCTGCCCGTCCGCGTTTGTCATCGCGAGTCGAGTCGAGCGGGACTGATTCGCGTTGGCGTCGTGGCGAAAACCCTCGTCCGTCGTCCTCACCAACCCGAGATCCCTCTTGCAGCCCTTGTGGCGTTCGATCATATCTCCCCGCCAGACGCCACGCATCCTCAGGATGAAATCATGTCGACATTCCGCCCCACATCCGATCAGCCGCTCGTCATCGAATCGCCACCCGATGTGCAGCGCTCGGACATCCAACTGCTGGAAGGGCCGCGCTCGCGGTTCGAAGAGTTCTTTCGAGTGCTGCGGATCGGGATCGAATTCATCAGGGGCTATCGCGCGCTGCATTGGACGGGGCCGTGCGTGACGGTGTTTGGATCGGCG
Organism: Schlesneria sp.; assembly: GCA_043732205.1. GTDB lineage: Bacteria > Planctomycetota > Planctomycetia > Planctomycetales > Planctomycetaceae > Schlesneria. The sequence goes on from JAYTIB010000398.1 coordinate 4,149, forward strand.
CGATTCGGCGAGGGAGACCCGTACTACGATCTGGCCCGTCGCGCCGGTGCGGAACTGGCGCGACTCGGCTTCACCGTCATGACCGGCGGCGGCCCCGGCATCATGGAGGCGGCCAACCGCGGAGCGAAGGATGCCGGTGGACGATCGATCGGCTGCAACATCCATTTGCCCGTGGAACAGCAGCCGAATCCGTATCTCGACAAGATGGTGTTGTTCCAGCACTTCTTTGTCAGGAAGGTGATGCTGGTCAAGTACTCGCAAGCCTTCCTGATCTTTCCCGGCGGCTTCGGGACGATCGACGAAGCCTTCGAAGCGGCGACGCTGATTCAAACGGGCAAGATCTTTCAGTTCCCGCTGATCTTCGTGGGGGTCGACTACTGGCAACCGCTGTTCGACTTCCTGCGATCGCGACTGTTGAAACACGGTGCGATCAACCAGGAAGACTTCGACCGCCTGCTGCTGACCGATTCCATCGACGACATCCGCCAAGCCATGCACCGCTGTCCGTCCACGGTGAGTGAAGACCCGGCGAAGGGGACGACTCGCCACTGGCAACTGGGCCGCTGAAAGTCGGAAGCTGGAGTGCGGGGAGATGCAGAACAACATTTATACTGCTCGCGGGCATGAATGAGATGTTTTCGTTTAACCGCGTGGGCATCGCCCCGCGTGTTTTGAGCGTGAACCACCGCTCACGCGCGGGGCGATGCCCACGCGGTTAAACGACTCACCT
>JAYTIB010000399.1:0-1779 GCA_043732205.1 Schlesneria sp.
ACTTCTCGGTGGCACCCGCAGGACTGTAAGATCTGCCTCCAACGAATTCGGTTGATTGGTCCATCTTCGCAGGAGTGTTCGCTGTGTCCACCCGACGACATTTTGCTCGATTGTTTGCGGCATCAATGGTCGCCGCCGGCCTCGGCCTGACATCCCGCGCCGCCGACACCACCGACGGCAAGTTGTTCACACAGGTTGCCGAGGTGGCACCCGCCGCGGGACAACCCGTTCCCGCGGACAAGGAAGATCCCGCGGAGAAGAAGACGATCCACGAAGGGCCCGCCCCCTCCTGGATCTGGGGGGCCGATTCCAACAAGAAGTACTTCGTCCGGAAGACGTTCAAGGGGACGGCCCAGTTCGCCCGTTTGCGCGCGACGTGCGACAACGTGATGACGCTGTACGTCAACGGGCAGAAGGTGGCCGCCAGCAGTACTTGGTCGGAACCGGTCGAGGTCGACGTCAAACAGCATCTCACCCCCGGTGACAACGTCATCGAAGCGGAGATCGCCAACGAAGGCGGGACCGCCGGGTTTGTCGCCAAGCTGATGCTGATCGGCCGCGATGGGAAGAATGAATACGTCGTCACCGACGACACATGGCAGGTCGCCGAAACGCGCGATGCCAAGGAACGAGTCCCCGCCAAAGTCGTCGCCAAGCTGGACGGCCATCCCGGAGGAAAAGCGTTCCTCGGTGATGTCGACTCCAGCACACCGCGCGACCTGTTCAATCTGCCCCCCGGCTTTCAGGTCGAGCGGCTGTTCACCGTCCCCAAGGAAACGCTCGGTTCGTGGGTCAACATCACCACCGATCCCAAGGGACGGTTGATCGTCAGCGATCAGGGAGACAAGGGCCTTTGCCGGATCACACCATCGCCCATCGGCAGCACGGAGCCGACCCAGGTCGAACTGCTCGACGTGAAGTTCGGCAACAAGCAAATGTCCGGCGCGCAGGGTTTGTTGTGGGCGTTCGACAGCCTGTACGTCGTCTGCAACGGCGGACCGGGAAGCGGGCTGTATCGCTTGAAGGACACCGATGGCGACGACCAGTTCGACTCGGTTGAGTTGTTGAAGGCGATTCCCGGCGGGGGCGAGCACGGGCCGCACGCGATTCGACTTTCACCCGATGGCAAGTCGCTCTTCATCTGCGGCGGCAATCACACGAAGCTGCCGTTTGAAATCAAGACGAACGCTCCACCGCAGACGATGGGCGGGCAACGCACCGAGCAACTCCGGGCGACTTTGCCTGAAGGTTTGACGAGCCGACTGATGCCCAACTGGGACGAAGATCTGTTGTTGCCGCGTCAGTGGGACGGCGGCGGGCACGCGGTCGGCATCCTCGCGCCGGGTGGTTGGATTTGCAAAATTGATCCCGAGGCCAAGAACTGGGAAGTCTTCAGCAGCGGCTATCGCAACCAGTTCGATTTCGCGTTCAACGCGGATGGCGAGATGTTCGCCTACGACGCCGACATGGAATGGGATTTCGGTTCGCCGTGGTATCGTCCGACGCGGGTCGTCCACGCGACCAGCGGCAGCGAGTTCGGGTGGCGCAGCGGCACCGGCAAGTGGCCCAGCTACTACATCGACAGCCTGCCGGAGCTGATCAACATCGGCCCCGGCTCGCCCGTCGGCGTCGAGTTCGGTTACGGCACCAAGTTCCCCGCCAAGTATCAGCAGGCGCTCTACATCTGCGATTGGACCTTCGGCACGATGTACGCCATCCACATGGAGCCGTCCGGCTCCAGCTACAAAGCGACGAAGGAAGAGTTCGTCTCGCGCACGC
>JAYTIB010000400.1:0-4873 GCA_043732205.1 Schlesneria sp.
TGGCAACCGACCATCGGGGAACTGCAGGATCGTGCGATGCGGAAGGGACCGCTTCCAAAGCAGGTCGCCGCTGGCGCGATCGAAGGCGTAGAAGTCGTCTCGCACGGACATGCCGGGCACTTGTGTGTTGATGGGCTGATGGAAATGCGCTGTCGTGACCGTTGGAGTCAGTCGCTGCAAATTCACGAAGTAACGGGAACGGTCTGAAAGAACCCGCATGCCGCCGATCTGCGATGACTCGGCATTGTCCAAACGAACCGATAACTTCTTCTCGCACCGCGCCACATCGTAGACATTGATGGAACCGCCCGCCCCCACGTAGACGAGTTCGCCCCCCTGCTGAAGCATCGGCTGCCGGGTGGAATCTCCGATCAACTCGCTGATCTCGGGGGCCTCTTCAAGCAGGTCGCGAACCTGCAGACGCCGGCCCTCGGGGCTGTCGGCAAAACCGGCGACATGTCGTCCGAAGGATCCCTGCCACTGACCAGGAACGAATCCCGGCCGCACCGTCGAAATCTTGCGGCCCGTCGCCGTTTCGAAGACCTCGTAACTCGTCCGGTCCGCGCTTCGAACGGCCAGCGCGTGCCGATCACCGATGAGGTCGAGCGCGAGATTCTGAGAAGCTTCCTGCGATGGGAGCGGAATGAACCGTTGCCAAAGCAATGCTCCGTCCAGCGGATCGACCACATACAACCGATTCCGCCAGAGAAACGATGAAAAGTTCGAGCCCGATGGACCGGGAAAGACCGGGCTGCGCCAACCCGTCAAATCCGCGGGAAACTGCCTCCAAACCGGCTCCCCGTCTCCCAATTGCAGCGTCGAGACACCCATCAGCCCACCGGGGACACCGAACGGAACCAGATGCCCTCCGGAAACCTGCTTGCTGAGGGGGACCATCTGGTGAGTGATGGGGATGGTCAGGAAACCCAATCGCGACCGGGATCGTTGATCAAAGACGGAAAGCATCAACTGGTCTTCCAGATCCGACGACGACATCACGAAGTCGACGGGTTGCGCGGCGTAACGGATGTGCCGCCCCAGCGAAGCGATTTCAACCCGGTCCGACTGAAAGCGAGGTGGCTCGCGGTTCGAAGATCCCGACGGCAGGATCTGTTGCACAAACTCCGGCTGAACAGTCGTCTGACAAATCTCCACGTGATTCACCGGCCACGAAGGTTCGCGGGATTGATGCCACGCGGCTTTCGCGGGACGATCGGCGTCAAGGCGGCTGACGAATTGGGCGCCCGTCAGCCCCCCGGGAAGTGGAGTCTCCGCGAAGTCCGTGGCCAGCAATTCCAACTGTCGAGCCGCCTCCATGACGAAACCAGTTTTCTCCCACAATCCCATCAACCGCATGGTGGCCTCCGCCGCCTCCTCGGGACTGCCGTTGCTCTTGTTTCGCAGCCAAAGCGTCTCGGCCGAATGAACGGCCCCTGCGGCGGCGAATTGGGAAGCCAGGTGGGATCGCGGCGATGCCACACTGGATTCAGCATCAAACACGCGAACGTACCGCTCAATCTCTTCCGGGGATTCCTGTCCTTGAAGTCGGGGCATGCGATCACGCCGTATTCGCTGGAGGTGATGGGCGAAACCATCTGCCACCGGCTTCTTCAATTGGAGACGACACCAGACTGCCGGTGAAATCAGCCATTCGTCATCTCCTGGAACGGAGAGAATGGCCCCTTTCGACGCCAGACCGTAGGCCCGCTCAGACAATCGCTCAACCAGGGAACTGTTCGGAGGATTGTCCCGATTGGACGAGGCTGCGATTAGGTATCGAAACTCTTCGGCAGGCGTTTCCAGCAACCGGTCCAGCGATTCATGATCCCCGCGCGCGATGTTGGTTCCGCTCGCAATTTTCTCAAACAACAGTTCCTTCAGATCCCGGCGCGCGCGATCACGTTCGGAGCCCGACAAATCGCCGGCCAGCACCCCCCGCAACTGCCGCTCCGCATCACTCAGGTTCCCCTGCACCATCGCGACCTCGGCCAGCAGGATCTCCCGATCGTGCCCGCGCTTGTTGGGCTCCGCCGATTCGACACTCGCCAGGACATGATCCACCTGCGGGAACGCCGCCAACCCCCGTTGACTGAGCGAATAGACACGCTCTCGATCCGCCACAAGATGCCCGAGCGCGATATCGCTGCGCAGGGTTTTGGTTCCGTGGTCGCGCCCGGTCGACAAATCCAGAGACGCCAACCGCCCACCGTCGAGCGGCAGCGTATACCGGTTTCCGATGGCGATCCCCCGCCCGGCCGGACTGCCAGTGGTCGCCGTCCAAACTTCGTGACCGTCGTCCAGCGTCAGGCTGCGACAGGACTGTCGTCCGACGACCAGAACCTGACCGTTGGAAACCGCACCGACAAATTCAGCGTCGCCACGCGCCGCAGACCACAGGATCCGACCCGTGGCAAGGTCCAGACAATGCAAGTGACCGGATCGGGGTGGGAGGTAAACCACGCGCCCGTTGGAAATCATCACCGGAGAGGCATAAGCCGCGTATCCGAAGGCCGCGGACCGCACATTGTTGCGCGTCTGCAGCCGCCGCGGATCGGGCGGTTCATCGACAAATGCAGCCCAAAGCAAGGTCAGACGAGCCTGGTCGAAGGCAATCAGCAAACCGGTGTTCGTTGGGCAGACAACGATGCCGTCCACACGCGCGGGCAGGCAGGCCGTTTCGTGCCGCTCCAAGTCAAACTGATCCAGTCGCTCGATCGTGCAGAGAGGCTGGCTCCAAATCATGGCCCCCGAACGAGGCTCCAAAGCCGTCAAATGGACTTCGACATCGTGCTCCGTCAGACACAGCAGCTCCGTCGCTCCCGGCAGCGGCGGCCCGAGGAAAGTGAACTGTGTCGGCCCTACTGGTTTTCTGAACCGATCCGAAAGCTGTCCCTCGTGAATCCACGCAACACGTCCCTTTGCGCTTTCCTTTGCATGCAGGGCAACTAGGCGATTTGCGAACTGCCGCTGGAAACCGCCGGGATCAGGACCGCTGGTTGAATCAATCGCATAGACCAGTTGCCCGTCGGATGTTATCGCCCCCATCAGCGAGTTCTCGCCAAAGGCGTTCGGGCTGACGGGAATCTCCATGCCGGAAAGCATGCGCCGTCTGCCAAACCTGTCAGCTCGACTTCCCGACGACTGGATGGGATTGTAGTTGCAGTGGTATGACCAGTTTGTTTTCCCGTGCATCGAACCGACGGATCGCAGTCCGGTGGAGTCGCGAAAAATCACGTCGCCGTCAACAACAATCGGGTACGCTGCGGGACAGCAGGGTTGATCAACTTCCTTCCTGCTCCCTTCCCAGTCCTTCAGAAAATCTTGGACGACCCGCGAGGACTGGTCCGGAAAAAAGTCTGCCCTCCACGATGAAGCCGGAACCGGCGCGCTACCTCGCATTATCCGACTTCGGGAAGCACTCCCCCCCAACAGCATCCAGCCGGATTCCAGCGGAACGAGTGAGCTGCGATGCTTCAGGAATCGCCGATGAAACTCAACACTTGCGATTTCACCGACCGCCGCAACCTCCGAAGGATCGTCCGCGCCGATCTGTTTGAGGCTGGCCACAACTCTCCGAAACTGTGGCGTGATCCGCGAATGATGTGCTGGTTCCGCCAAAACTTGGCCCGCCAGCCGTGCAGCGAGTCCATACTCACCTGCGTCCAGCCAAAGTACCACCAATCTTTCCGCGGCCGCGTAGCCTGATGAAGTCAGAAAGAAACGGCGACAAACCTGTCGAAACCTCGCCACAGACGGATCAGCGTTCGCAGCCGCCAAAGTCCGACCCGCTTCCAAATTGGTTAGCGAATCGTATTTCCGCCGCACATCTTCCGCGGCACCACTCAAGCAGCGTTCCACTGACAAACGCACTGATAGAAGTTCATCCGAAAACGAATCAGTCTCCAGATCCAAAACCACTTGCGCAAGCCGAAGGATCTCCGTCTCGACAGCCTGAGTGCGGCCTTTGGACTCCAGTTGTTCCGTCACTTTCCGAATCGCCATTGATGCCTGGCGGTAACGATGCACTTTTTCGCTGACTGCTCGCGCCCGAGCATCGTCGTCAGCAGCACCCGCCGCTCCCAGCACCAGAGGTACATCAAGACAAGAAAGCACGAGCAAAAAAAAGAGATAACGCACCAACGGCACCCGTACCCCCGCCTCAAAGACTGAATATGTGATGTTGCCCACCCACGATCGTCCTGACTGGATTGGCGGGGAGTATACAGCAAAGAAACGAAAAAGCGGCCCGCATTTCTGCGAGCCGCCAAAAGAACCCGGCAACAACCTACTTTCGCGCTGTTTTGCACTATCATCGGCCGCGTCAGCTTAACCTTCGTGTTCGGAATGGGAACGGGTGTTTCCTGACGCGCATAATCACCGGATAACAACGGCCAGCCGGGTCAGCGGCACAACCGTCGAAGCAACAAGCAATCTGCAAATATCTCTCGAAAACCATCCATCAAAGTGGCCAAGCTTTCATCCATTAGTATCGGTCAACTGAGACGATTGCTCGCCTTACATCTCCGACCTATCAACCTAATCGTCTATTAGGGGACTTCAGGATTGCTCCATCGAAACCTAATCTTGGGAGAGGCTTCGCGCTTATATGCTTTCAGCGCTTATCCCGACCGTACTTAGCTACCCTGCGATGCCACTAGCGTGACAGCAGGAACACCAGAGGTACGTCCCTCCAAATCCTCTCGTACTAAAGAGAAAACCCCTCAAGTTTCGAACGCCCACAGCAGATAGGGACCAACCTGTCTCACGACGGTTTAAACCCAGCTCACGTACCACTTTAATCGGCGAACAGCCGAACCCTTGGGAGCTTCTTCACCCCCAGGATGTGATGAGCCGACATCGAGGTGCCAAACCA
>JAYTIB010000401.1:0-4857 GCA_043732205.1 Schlesneria sp.
GCGAGTCGTCATCAAAGCTCGGAGTCATTCTTTTGCCGACGATCATCAAGAAGACTTCGACAGGAAGATTTGGGACAAGAATATCCGAGCAGAAAAACCAAAATTTCGCTCATATCTTCCTGTCCCACATTTTCCTGTCTACGTTTGGTTGCGGCATGACCGCGCTGGTTCTTCTGTGGTTGCCACGAATCTTCCAAGTTGGCTGTGCAGTCACATCGGAATCACTCGGGGATCGGATCGGTGCGGCGCACCGGCTTCCCTTCCCAAGTCGCCACGTCGGTGGCCGGGTCATACGTCAACACGCGTTGGGCACTGTTCGCCGCTGGAGGCACGTCAATCTTCGGCAACCAGCGGCGATGGTCCGCGATCACCGCCGCGTGTTCGGGCCGGGCGGCGAGGTTTGTCCATTCACGGGGATCGGCTTGCATGTCGTACAGCTCCTCCGTTCCGTCGGCGTAACGAATGTACCGCCAGTTCTCCGAACGAACGCCGTGATTGCCCTGATTGTGTGACGTGATCGCTGGGCGGTCCCGCTTCGCTCCGGCATCCTTCAGTTGCGGCAGCAGGCTGATCCCTTCCAGATCGTCGCGCGGTTTCAGTCCGCACAGTTCGTTGAGTGTCGGGTAGATGTCGAGTAACTCCGCTGGCTGCGCGCAACGCCCGCCGCGGCTGACGCCTGGTCCGGCGAAGATCAGCGGGACGCGCGTGCCGCGGTCCCACAGCGTGTTCTTGCCGGTGATCCCCTTCTCGCCCAGATGCCAGCCGTGATCGCCCCACAGCACGACGACCGTGTTCTCGGCCAGACCGGAGTCCTCGAGCGCGGCCATCAGCCGTCCCACTTGAGCATCAACAAAACTGGTGCTGGCGAGATACGAGCGAACCAGGTTTCGCCACTGGTTGTTTTCGCGGACCCATTTCAGTCGCGGCTCCGGCAGATCCCAATGCAGATACCACGAGAACCGCGGTGTGTCGTCGCGGTCCCCCTCCTTCACTAAGGGCAACACGCTGTCATCATCGGGGTAGAGATCGAACCATTTCTGCGTGGCATAGCACGGCACATGCGGTAGGAAGAAACCAGTCGCGAGGAAGAACGGCTGATCTTTCGGAGCGGTCTTGATCTGCTCGATCGCCCAACTGGCGACTTGGTAATCGCCCTTGTCCTCATCGTTATGCGGAAAGACGCCCCAGTCCATGAGCGGATGATTTCCCATCGGCGTGGGGGGAATGAGCTTCTTCTCCGGCTTCACGCCGATGCCGCCCGCCGCGCCCCAGACATCGAATTCCTTCGCCCTCAGTTGCGGACCGCCGACACCCCCGTGATGAATCTTGCCGACGGTCAATGTCCGATAGCCGTGCGCCTTGAAATGCTGCGGAATCGTGACGCGATCCTTCCACTCATCGAGCGTCCGAAACCACGGTGCCAACCCGTAAACGCCGGTGGTCGTCGGCCGCAGACTCAGCATCAGACTCGTGCGTGACGGGTTGCACAGCGGAGCCTGGCAATGCGCGTTGAGAAACACCGTCCCGCGCGCCGCCAACCGGTCGATGTGCGGCGTCTTCGCCAGTGGATGACCGCCGAGTGTTCCGATCCAATCGTTCTGGTCATCAATGGCAATGAACAACACGTTCGGGCGCTGGACGTCGTCAGCGATGGCGATCGAAGCTGTCAGAGAGTCGGCGAGCAGGCAACAGGCGAGCAACATCTGCTTCATCGGGTGCATTCCAATCCATGAACTCGCGTCTCGTCGTGTTGACGCGCAGTGATCGCGGAGCAAAGCGTAGGGTGCGTGGAGTCTTCGGAACGCACCGGTTGAGGGCAGACGTCGCCGAAGACGGTGCGTTCCGAGGACTCCACGCACCCTACGTCAATCCTTGTTGCCACCCTGCTTGCCGGGCGGCTTCGCCTCATCTTGGAACGGCTGGTTGCCATACGCTGTTCGCGGCGGATCGCCGGTCTCCCCGACTTCCTTGCGCAGCCGCTCGACTTCGGCGTGCAAGTCTTTCACGGTCTGCGCGTAGGCGGGGTCGTTGTAGAAGTTCTTCACTTCCAGCGGGTCGGTCTGGCGGTCGAGCAGTTCCCAGTCGTTCACGTCCGGCTTGTAGTAGTGGATGAGCTTGAAGCGGTCGGTGATGACGCCGTAGTGCGGTCGCACGCGATGCGGGACGGGGAACTCGTAGTAGTGGTAGTAGAGGCTCGTGCGCCAATCGGCCGGAGTTTCCCCCTTGCAGAGCGGAACAAGGCTGCGGCCCTGCATGTCGGCGGGGATCTTGAGCCCCGCGATGTCGAGAAACGTCTCGGCGAAATCGAGCAGCGACACAATGTGGCCGTTGACGCTGCCCGGCTTCGTCACGCCGGGCCAACGAACCAGCAGCGGACTGCGCAGCGATTCTTCGAAGATCCAGCGCTTGTCGAACCAGCCGTGCTCACCGAGGAAGAAGCCCTGGTCGGATGAACAGATGATGACGGTGTTGTCGGCCAGTCCCTCCTGCTCCAGAAAGTCCAGCATCCGTCCGATGTTCTCGTCGACCGCTTTGACGCAGGCGAGGTAGTCGTGCATGTACCGGTTGTAGCGCCAGCGGACCAGATCCTTGCCGGTCGGGTTCGCCTTGCGGAAGGCTTCGTTACGCGGCTGATAGTACGCGTTCCACTCCTTGAGCTGTTCCTCGGTCATATTCGGTGACGGACGGAACTTGGCGTCGAGGTCATTGAATGTGCGGTCGAGGCCCATGTCGTGGTCGCTGACCGCCTTGCTCCGGCCGGCATAGTCATCGAACAGCGTCTCGGGTTCGGGATACTGCCGGTCCTTGTCCCAACCGAGATGCCTGGTCGCCGGAGCCCATTCGCGGTGCGGGGCCTTGTGCTGGCTCATCAGCAGGAACGGTTTCGACTTGTCCCGCTTCTTCAACCACTCGATCGACAGGTCGGTGATGATGTCGGTCGTGTAGCCGGCGTGCTTCACCTGCTCGCCCATCCGGTTCATCGGCGGGTTGTAGTAGATCCCCTGTCCCGGCAGGATGTGCCAATGGTCGAAGCCGGTCGGTTCGCTGATCAGGTGCCACTTGCCAATCACCGCAGTCGAGTACCCCGCGGCCTGCAACAGCTTGGGAAACGTCTGCTGGCTGCTGTCGAAGCGGCTGTTGCTGTTGTTGTAGAAGCCGTTCCTGTGCGAGTACTTCCCAGTCAGGATCGTCGCCCGGCTCGGCCCGCAGATCGAGTTCGTCACGAGACAGCGGTCAAACCGAATTCCTTCGCGACCGATCCGATCCATGTGCGGCGTTTCCAACAGCCGCCGCTTGTCGCCGTAGGCACTGATCGCCTGGCAGGTGAGATCATCCGAGAAGAGGAACAGGATGTTGGGCGGCCCCTTCTTGTCTGCGGCAGTCAGCGGCGCGCTGTGAACACTGCCCGACAACAACAACCCCAACACGATGGTGCATCGCATCGACATGGTGACGTTTCCTGGTTGAACGCGAACGATGGCCGGGCGGCGTGCGAAGTCCACCCACGAACTGCGGCGGGTAGTTTATCCCACCCCTGTCGCCGCGTCGCGTCTGCGCCAACCTGGATTATTCACCACGGAAAACCCGGAAAGTCACGGAAGGAAAGAAGAGCAAGACGTTGCGTGTCAGGGGCTGTGCATCTTTTACTTCCGAGAGTTCGCCAGGAGTTCATCGGTGTTCATCTTTCTGCCACTCACTTTCTGTCTCCCTGTCTTGTCGGTACAGAAAGAAGGAGACAGAAAGAGAGAGGCAGAAAGATCATTGAGTCTCGTCGGCCACTCTCGGATGTATCCCTCGCGCGGCCCGGAATGCGTCATTTGCCGTCCGAGCCGCGCCCGTGAGGAAGCGGGATCTACAGAACGCTTCCTCACGGGCGCGGCTCGGACAATCGTCTCATTCATGGCCGCGCGAGGGATAAAACACGCACAGCTCCTAAGAATCTCATTCTGCCCAACAAACGCAGTGACAGACGGCGAGTTGTGCAACTCTTCCACTTCCGTGACTTTCCGTGTTTTCCGTGGTTCCTCATGAATCATGCTGGCTAAGGTGAGCGTCCTGCCGCTCACGTCACACAACTCTCAACAGGATGGCGGATTGTCCGATTCGTCTTGTCGGAATTTCCGGAATCGACTATCAGTCCCGCCGCGCCGGGGCAGAGGATCGTTGGTGAGGCATCTCTGGCACGTCACATTCACTTCACATCCGACCTCACAAGCCTGACACAACGCGCCGTTTTCAGGTGACTCCACCTCGAAGACCGCACGAGGAAACCCGACCCATGCAGCACGCACCCTGCGACAGAGCGACCCGACTCTGGTTGCTGCCGCGCGCCCTGATGCTGGGTTGCGGTTTGCTGGTTTGCAATCACGTCGCGTGGGGGCAATTACCGGGCACGGATTTTGGTCCCGGGATTTCCGACACACCTGCAACGGGCCGCGGGATCGCGTTGCCGTCCCGGGCGAAACCGGCCCGCTTGACGCTGGATTCCGTGGAAAAAACGCCCGAAACGCCGTTCACCCTCGACGAGCCGATGGCCGCGGTGAAGATCGAGGGAAACACCACGATTCCCAACTCCGAAATCGCCAAGCACATCAAGACCCGTCCGGGTCGAACCGTCACGGCGAAGCAGATCAAGGACGACGTCGACGCCCTGGTGCGCACGCGCTGGTTCGCGACCGTCGAGCCATCCATCCGCCGCACCGATGACGGCAACGTCCTGGTCTTCCGCGTCTTGGAACGCCCCATCGTCCGCAAGGTCGAGTACAAGGGGAACAAGAAGATCAAGACCAAGGAATTCGACAAGATGACGCAGCTCAAGCCGGGGCAACCCTACGACGTGAGCGTCAACAAGGAATG
>JAYTIB010000402.1:0-4856 GCA_043732205.1 Schlesneria sp.
AGGCCGGCCACCTGTCCGCCGGCCGAGAACCCGAGCATCCCGATCCGCTTGGGATCGAGCCCCCATTCGGCGGCCCGGCTGCGCACCAGACTCATCGCCCGCTGGCCGTCTTGCACGGCCGACAGCCAGCGCTTGTCCGGATCGCGAAACGGGACGCGGTACTTCAGCACGATCCCCGTGACACCGATTTCATTGAGCCACTCGGCGACCTCGGTCCCTTCCAAGTCATAGGCCAGGATGTGATGACCACCGCCGGGGCAGATCACGACCGCCGCACCCGTATCCTTGTCTTTGGCGGGCCGATGGATCGTCAGTTGGGGTGTCGACACATTGCCCAGCTTGATGATCCGCCGCCCGGCAATGAGCCGGTCTTCAGGCTTCGTTTGATCGGCCTCCGGCGGCAGCTCTTTGGTCTCTGCAGGGGGCTTGCCCGGCCAGACGTTGACGGTGACAGGTTCCGCGCCGCAGACAAGAGAACCACAAAGACCGACCCACACCGCGATCAACGAAACTGTTCTCATCGGGATGTCTATCCTTCCTCGTTGGCTAACGGCCAAACGACAACCTCAACCGCAGTCTCGTTTCTAAAGACCGACGAGTCGCTCGTTTAACCGCGTGGGCAACGCCCCGCGCGTCGAGCGGCGTGGAAGCCTGATCCGCCGCCTACGCGCGGGGCGTTGCCCACGCGGTTAAACGAAGAAACTTGACTCATTCACCACATCGTTCAAAGGCACCAAGCATCCTAGTCGAGCGCCTTGTTCTTTCGATCGCGCCACTCGCTCTTGTATCCCTTCACGTGTTTGATGAGGAAGTTGTACACGTGCGGCTCGACCTTGAGGTTCTTGCCGAGCAGGTCGGTTCCGCGGAGCTTGGAGTCGTACTGCTCCAAGTACATGTGCTCGAAGCCCTCTTTTTTCGGAGCGAGGATTTCGTGCATCTTCTTGGCGTTCGCCACGTCTGCGGGGTTCTTGCTTCCCACGCAGATCAGGACCGAGCGATTCAGGTTGCGGATCACGGCCAGCGATTTGTTGGTTCCCAACCCGGGAACACTTGCTTCGGGAGTCAACAGCGCGAGGGCCTGGACATCCTGTCCGCGGGGGGTGCTCAGCGCCAGCGTGGGAGCGTCATCGTACGGCTTCTTTTCCCAATCGAGTTCCGCATAGGCGACGGCGACGGGTGTCGTGATGTCGGCGGCGACGATCCCCAGTTTGTTCATGTTCAGTTGCTTGTTCTGATGCTCCTCATAGAGGAACTTCTTCACCGCCTCCAGATCCCCCGCCACCATGCCAACGAATTCCTTCGCCTTGGGACCGGTGTCGGGTTTCTTGCCCGATGATCCACCGCTCCCGCCGGTGCTTTCACCGTGGCCGCGCAGGTCGACGGTGATCACTGCGAAATCGGCCTTTTGCAGGTCCGTGGCAAAGGGCTTCCAAATCAGGCGGTTTCCCCCCTTGCCGTGCAGCAGGATCACCACGGGGGCCTCCTGCCCCGCCGTCGACTTGAAGTACGTGATCTTGATCTCCTGCCCGTCCTTGGTGATCAGCGTTCCATCCTGGCTGACTGCCTTGGGTGGCACCTGACCCAGGGCGACCGATCCGCAGACCAGCGCCATGACCAGGGCGTGTGCTGCGACCCGCCAACGGGCGGAACCACGTGACCGTGGGGATGACATCACGTCGGGCGATGAATGTGGCCGCATGGAATTTCTCCGGGGGATCATCAGCGGGTGGACTGAACACGCAGATTGCGGGTTGGCCTGATAGCTTCGCACGGGGATTGACCCCGTGTCGACCCGGCGTCAGTGTAGGGGTCCAGAAAACGTCGGTCAATTCGCCCCACATTCCAAGTCCGTAGAATGGGGCGACTTGTCCAATTCCACCGGCTGGTCGACCTTGCCGATAAATCGGGTCTCCGCCATTCGTGTTGAGAATAGAAGATGAGACCTTCGGTCAGCCGTTTCGGCGGGGTCAGGAGACCCGCGCCGAACAGACCGTCAACAAATTTGGCGGAGAGCCGATAGATCGCCATGAGCCAACCCCCACGACTGCCGGGACTGTTCGTCACCGGAACGGACACCGATGTCGGCAAGACTCACATTGCGGCGTTGATCGTCCGCGCACTGCGGGCAACCGGTCACCGGGTGGGCGCGTACAAGCCGGTCGGTTCGGGCGCTGTTCAGGATTCGACCCGCGGCGTGCGCTGGGATGACATCGAGCGGCTGCGGGCCGCGCTCGGCGCGGACTGGCCGGATGACGCGATCTGTCCGCAACGGTTTCTGGCACCACTCGCACCACCCTTGGCGGCACGGGCCGAAGGACGCACGGTCGATTTCGACCGACTCATCAGCGGAGCCGAGTGGTGGCTCGAACACGCGGACCTGTTGGTCGTCGAGGGAGCCGGCGGATTGCTGGCCCCGGTCACCCAGACAGAAACCGCAGCCGATCTGGCACGCGCGATCGGCTATCCATTGATCATTGTCGCACGCTGCGGATTGGGAACGATCAACCACACGCTGCTCACCATCGAAGCTGCGCAGCATCGCGGACTGTCGATCGCCGGTGTGGTCCTGAACCAGAGTCACCCCGATGACGACCGGACGCTGGCCGAGGCCAACGCGGAAGAAATCGAAGTGCGCGGCGCCGTACCCGTGTTGGGGATCGTGGATTGGGGAACATCGGACGGTTTGCATCGGCACGAAGCTCCCGTCACAATCCGCTGGTCCGACTTGGCGGCGGGTTGAATTCCTCGATCTCCGCCGATCGGTGGTCCTCATTTGACAGACAGGTGTGTGTATGGCGACGGAAGTCAGTTGTGGGCAATGTCACGGTCGGCTGCTCGTGGAAACTCTCGGAGTTGTCGTGGCCTGTCCGCACTGCGGGACTCACCTGTCGATCCCGGCCCCCGAACCCGCTCCCGGCCCAGCCACCAGTCCGCCAGCAGCGGCAGCACCCGAACTGCCGCCGACAATCCCTGAACCAGTTCCTCCTGAAATCACACCGGTACCGGTTTCCGACGATCCAAATCCTGCGCCGGCCCCTGTCGCCGCGTTTGTCCCGACGACTCTTGCGGAATTCGCAACGACCGGCATCGCCGACGGTGCCACAAACGTGAGCCTGAATGCGGGCCTACCCGCCACCGAAGCGGCTCCGGCGGTGGTCGATGACTTGAACTCGTCCAGCGTGTTCGGCGGCCTCGAAGAACACTCGGACAATCCATCCCAAGGCTGGCAGAGTACTCCGAATTTGTACCTGAACGCCGCGGGCTCCGAGGTTCCTGCCCCAGAGACGGCGGCCGCGTCACAACCGGCCCTTTACACCTCACCGTTGATGAGCCATGACTCTCCGGAAACAGACGCCACAGTCCACTTCTCGGCGGCACCCGCGGAGACGGAACTTCATTTTTCGTCCACGCAGCAGTTTTCGTTGGGACCGGCTGTCGAATCCTCAGCGCCGGAGCTCACGCCTCCGCAGCAGTTCACGTTACCGCCGCAAGAACCTCCCGTGTTTGCCGCCGCACCACCTGTTGCACCACCTCCAACCCCGGTGATGTTCGCCGCCGCGCCTGCCGCGCCCGCACCACCGTCGGTGCCGTTGATGTTTGGGGCTGCGCCTGCCGTGATCGCTGCGCCTGCCGCTCCCCCCACAACGCCGGTGACGTTTGGAGCGGCACCCGCCGCCGCTCCTCCGGCGCATCCCACCTTCACCGCCGCTCCGCCGCAGGCGGCCCCGATTCAGGCCACGGTTCTGCCATCGCAAACCGTGGCGCAGGAGGTGGCGGGATTCGCGGAAAACGAATCACTGTCGCGGCAAAAGTTCCTGTTGATGTTGCTCATCATCGTCGCCAGTTACGCCAGTGCCGTCACCATTGTGCTGGTCTACATGCTGATCTTCGGACGGACCAGCAACTTGGAAAGCCTGCCCGACCTGAAGCCCCCCACAAACAAGAATGGCGACATCAGTTGGCAATACAACCAGCCGAAGAACGAGCTCGCGCCGGGACACGTGCTGTCGCTCGGCCAGTCGCGCCGGTTTGGGAATGTCCGGGTGACACCGATCAAGGTCACGCGCGGCCGGGTGAAGTTTGAACACTACTCTGGCAAGCGTGAGATGGACCGCGATCCGTCCGAACCGATCCTGAAGCTGTGGGTGAAGTTTGAAAACGCCTCGCGCGACCAGACGTTTGCTCCACTCGATTCACATATGCTTTACACCCGCAAGTCGATCAATCTCGGCCAGTCGGTCCAAGCCAACGGCTTCATCGCGGTCGAGGCCAACCGCAAGGCCGGCAAGTCCCTGTTCCATATGTTCGACACGCCGATCCAAAGTGAGTTTCGCATGATCGGTCAGAACTTGAATCGTGACCTGGAGCCCGGTGGCAGTGTGGAAACATTCATCCCGTCCGAAGAGGACGCCCGGAACTTGAGCGGCGATCTGGTGTGGCGATTCCAGTTCCGCAAAGGCTATCACCCGACATCGAAGCGCGGCGTGACAACGCTGATCGACGTGCGGTTCAACAGCAAGGACATCACGGACGAACGCGGCGCATAATTCGGCAAAGCCACCCCGTTGCCCGCGACGGGAACGCGGACCATACCGCACGCGGCAGAGACCGCATCGTTTAACCCTGAGCCAACGGCGAAGGGGAATCGCGCAGAAGCGTCCAACTCCGCTGGCACGGTCGGCAAACGCATTGTGGCGCTGGCACCCGATCCCTTCGCCGTTGGCTCAGGGTTAAACGATTCGATTGTCCCGCTTTCTCGCCGCGCCGCGACAGGGTGACTTTCGGCAACGCCTGTTCACATCCCCCGTCAGCGCTGCCTGCCCTGTCGCGTCTTGACGACTCGCCGCGTTGCCGAT